>CACMKJ010000004.1 GCA_902614225.1 Rhodospirillaceae bacterium | reverse complement strand
TAGAATGAAAGTTTATTAAAGCATCAAAATCTAATGTTGTTAATATATCACCATTAACGATTAGTATGTTAGAAGACTTTAAAGCAGGAAGTAATTTAAGTGAACCTGCAGTTCCTAGTGGGCTTTTTTCTGCAAGAATTTTTACTTTATTTCTTCGTTTTGTTTGTACTAAAAAATCATTAATTTGCTCTTTCAAATAATGTACAGATATAAAAGTATTTTGTACTTTAAGCTTTTCAATTTTTTTAAATACGTGTTCTAAAATTGGCTTACCTTTGATCTTTACTAATGGCTTTGGTTTATTTTTGGTTCTTTTACCTAGTCTTTTACCATAACCTCCAGCCATAATTAAAACATTTAAAGGAATATCCTGTTCACCTGATTCATTTATAGCTATTTTAACCAAATTATTATTTTTATTAACTACTGGTAAAAATGGGAAATGTGTATCTATTTTGGAAAGCAATATTTCAAAATTATTTGGATTATTTTCATATCCTTTAATCGGTTTTTTTTGCATGAAATCATCTGCTGTACCCTCTAAACTTTTACCAATTATTAAAGATCTCCTTATATCACCATCAGTTATAGTACCTAGCAACTTTTTTTTTTTATTAACAACTATTAAAAAGGGATAATCCCTATTTTTTTTTGTAAGCTTCTTAAGTACTTTAATAATTAAAGTACCTTCAAGTACTATATAATTTTTAATATCTAATATCTTGATATACATAATTGATTTTATTAGTTAACCATAAAAGCTTTGCAAAAAATTTTCCTACCTTACCACTTTTTTCTGGATGAGCTTGAATATCTAGTATATTATTATTTTTTGTTATTGATGTAAAGTTTGAACCCAAATTAGTGTTTACTACAACAAATTTTTTTTCACATTCCATGATATTAGAATAAGTAAAATTCATATCTTCATTATTTATATTTTTAAGAAACTTTAACTAATATTAATTTTTATAGTATTCCAACCCATATGAGGCAAACTAAAACTATAAGTTGATAATTTTTTAATATTTCCTTTTATCCAACCTAAAGCATTATAAACTTTAAGTTCTTCAAAAGTTGTGGCCAAAATTTGCATACCTAAAGATATACCTAGAAAAAAACATTATTATTTATTATCAGAATATTTAAAGCACTTATAAAAATTTTTTTCTTCTAAACTCTTTAAGGCTTCTCCTACAGCACCTACTAATGATAAAACAATCTGAGTGGAACTGTATTTTAATAAGGAATTTCCATCCTCCACTATATGAGGGTCAAATTTTAGTCTGATTGAAGTATTTAATACCGAATAAATATTTCCTATTCCCATATTGATTAATACTAATTTTTTACCCGTTATGCCTATATTTATTATCATCATCACAAAAAAGTAATAAAAATTATACTTTTGTAATAATGCTTTATTAGATAATATTAATATTTCATAAATCTTCTAAACTAATTTCCTGCTCATCTAAAATTTTTTTTGTAACCTTTTTCCCAATTAGCATATTAATGTCTTGAGGCTTTAATTTACTCTCTGGTCTACATAACTTTAACATATTTTGGTTAATAATTTCTCCTACTTCAATGTCTCTAGTAGCATATACTCCTCTCCTAATTTGCGTAACCATTTCTTTTCCTTCTACTAATGGCTTATGTAGAGAACCCCTTGCATTAAAAATATTTGAAATACTCTTAGTAAGTTTCTTGAAATCCGAGGGATTACATGAATGTTTTTGATCAGGTCCTTCTAAAGAATTATCTATAGTGAAATGTTTTTCAAGCAAATTAACACCGATTGATACTGCTGCTAGAGCAATGTCATTACCAATAGTATGATCAGAAAAACCAATAGGAACATTGAATAACCTATTTAACTCTTCTAGATGTCTTAGATGAATATCCTTATAGTTGGCAGGATAATTAGAAATACAATGTAAAATAGCAACATTTATTTTTTTATTAACTGAATAAATGGTATCAAGAGCTACTCTTATTTCATCTAAATTACTTGCGCCTGTTGATATAATCATAGGCAAAGATTTTTTAGCTACCATATTTAAAAGTGGGAGATTGTTTATATCTCCAGACGCAATTTTATAACATTTAGTATTTAGTTCATAATTTATATTAACTGACCATTCGTCAAAAACAGATGAAAAAAAAAGAATACCTAGGTTTTCTGCATAATCATAAAGCTCAGATAGTTCAAACTCATCAAGCTGACATTTTTCGAACAATGAATAATACTTACTTTTTTTAAGGCAGAAAGTATCAACTTTAAAACTTTGAATCTTAACTGCATCTGCCCCACTTTCTTTTGCAGAAAAAATCATTTTTTTTGCTAGATTTTTATCTCCATTATGATTTATGCCTATCTCTGCAATAACAAAGGGTTTGTTATTATCTTCTATTAAATAATTTCCTATCTTCAAAGCAACCTACAAAATATTGGTCTTTTCAATTAAATCTATATAATTATACACTGAATGCTTTCTTTTTAAAGCCAATAAAATTTTTTCTGCCTTTTTAAATTCTTCTAAGTTATCGACAGTAAGATTAGAATATTTAAATTTAAGGCTAGTTCTAATATTAGCTATCTTAAATAATTTTTTATTATTTCTTAATGAAGTCGTAACATGTTCTAAATCTTCTTTTAGCTTTAAGAGCCTTATTTTTTTTATTTGTTTTGCCCTAATTATTTCAACATATAAGCCATGAGGAAATCCTGAATTTTCTATATTGTTAATATAATCAAAGTTTTTGTATTTATTGAATGTTTCTTCTATTAAAAAGTCTATTAAGTTAAAATCTACAAAAGGATTATCTGCAGTTAATCTTATTATAAATTCAGATTTATAGATTGTACTAACCTTTTCAAATCTAGACAAAACATCTTCTTCACTTCCTCGAAAACAAAATATCTTTAATTTCTTGCATAATTCTTCAATACTATTATTTTCTTTAAGATTAGAAGTAGCCACTACGAGGTTTGAAATATATTTAGATTTTATTACATTATTTATTAAATTCTCTAACATAGGTTTACCTAACATTAATTTCATTACTTTTCCTGGGAGTCTTTTAGATCCAACCCTTGCTTGAATAACACATGTTATAGTATTATTTTTTTTTATCATGCTATTTGGTTCAATATTATTTTTGAAATTCTAATTAAACCTTCTCCGTCTATTTTGTTTCTTATTTTTGTTTTAATTATTTTTCTTTGACTAATTGTTTCTTTTAAAAAAAATACTATTTGCTTTATGCTTAATTTTTTAATTAATCCTGCATTTACACATAGTTTTTCCTTACTAAGGTCATTAGCATAATTATTTTGGAAAATTTTTTGGTTAAATAAACATATAAGTTTTTCACATGCTATAGCTTCATAGGCAAGGTGTCCATAGCTGGTTATTATCAATCCTGCATTTCTAATTAAATTATTAGTATTTTTAATATTTTTATAAACTCTTAGTTTTTGACTTTCTAATAATATATCCTTTTTCAGATCAACAATATTAACTGGTGATTGAAGGAAGTCTATAGTTTTTATAGAGTGTAAGTATGATATAGCCCTTAATATTTTATTAATATTTGTAATTCCTTTATTACCACCTAAAGCTATTAAGATATTATTTTTAAGACTAGTTTTTGATTTTTTAATATTTACAGGGGCATATTTTAAATCCCATAGAACATTTTTCGATAGCTTTACCTTGCTTGTAATTTTATAGCCTATTACCGTAACATTTTCTAAAAGCTTCGGGTTAACTATTTTTTTTCCATTAGCAAAAAAAATAACCTTTCTTGACCTTTTTTTTACATCTCTAAAATAATTAATATTTATTTTTTCTGGATCTTTAGGATCATCCATTCTATCGTAAATTGCTATATCTGGTTTAATTATTGTATTAAAGCTTATGTTTTGAGTCTTTCTTATCCAACTCTTAATCGAATAATCTATATCTCCATTAAAATAGATCTTAAAATTTTTATTTTTATAAGAATTTAAAATTTTACTGATTTGCAGACATCTGGACAAATGACCAAAACCTACTTTTTCTCCTGAATTAGTAAAAAATACAACCTTTTTCATATCTTATTTTTTATTAAATTAAATTTTTATCTAACTTCTTACCTTAGAATAAACTATGAACTTAATTTGTCTATTAACAATTCTGTTATTTGGTTATTTTTAGATATTATATTTCTATTAATATTAGATATTCTTCTATTTAAAGTTTCATTTAACTCTTTCGGATTTTTATTAATAAATTGATCTACATACTTACTTACCACTGAATTATTTTTACTAATTTTTAAAACTTCTCTACTGTAATGAGAGTACTCTATTACAAAAACATTGTTTACCCATGCATCAGGCATTGCATAACTAAAATAATTAGCAATACAAAAGGTAGAGAATTTAGATAAAACTGCTACATGGTTATAAACAATGAAAATTCTTTTTTTATTTTTATTTGATAAAATTTTTTCTAGTTTTTTTATATCTGTTATTGCGTGAGGTTTAAGTAGAATATTAAAGTCTGAATTTTTGATAATTATATCAATAGTTTCTATAAGTAAGGTTGCTCCTGTGCTATTTTTGTGAAGTGTGGGTACATTGTCTAGACTTCCTAGTATATATATAATATTTTTCTTTTTATTTTGTAACCATTTAGGTTTGAGTTTTTCTTCTGCATAAGCAAGTTTTTCTATGTATCTATTCCATTTAGGTAGTATTCTGGTGGAATTTATTATAAATATATTTTTTTTTTTATTTTTTGCATATTCTATTTGATGCCAATGATGATTAAAAGCTACCAAATTATTATAATTTTTTATATAACTATCTTCTATTTTTCTTTCCTTATAAAATAGGGCGTCTGTTTTATAAGTAAGTTTCTCTGTTCCCCAACTATTGCTGTCAAAAAAAAATGTATTTTTAATATTAAAATAATAAACTAAATTTAGAGGAAACTTTTCGAGTGCTTTAAAATGTATATTAATAGATTTGCATAAAAAAGAATTTAATAATATTTTTGATAAGTCTATAATTTTATATAAAACATTTGCAATTTTATTATTTTTTCTAGCTTTCCATCCAAATAAATGTAATGACCCAACCGAAGATAAAATTGAATATAAATTTTTATTTTGTTTTAAGGTATCATAAGTACTTTTATTAAAAACATAAAAAAATATTTTAATGCTATTATTCTTATTTTTAATCTCCTGTGCTATTGGTACTATAGTATCACATGATATAATTTTATTATTTAGAAAAATATATATTTTTTTTTGAAATATCATTTCAAAGATTGGTTATATTTTTGAATAGATATTTTAGTTCCTTCATTGTGCTGAATGTGTTTATTAATATTATGCAATTCAGGATTTTTTTCTAATAAATTAATTACCTGTTTCCAACTACAAAAATCATCTAATTCTTGATAAATTAAATTTAATAGTCTTAAATCTTCAGGAACATCTAATGTCCATCTATAATGGCTATAATTTTTATTATTAGTAACATTATTTCTAAGAAAATTGCCACTTCCATAAATTTTAGATAAATTACCTGATAAATATGGAGTAACATGTTCTCTCATTACTGGATTATTTGAATAGAGTTCAGCTTTTAGAAGACTTTCTGTTTTAAAAAATTCAACATCTAAGCCGTCTGGATAGGTTCTTTCTATAGTATTAGATACATAATCAGCCTTTGTATCTAAGCCCCTTTTAATCACATTATCTATTATACATGGATCTATTAGCGGGCAATCCCCTGTAATTCTTACAATATATTTTGGGGATACTTTTTTCGCAATTTCAATATATCTAGAGAAAACATCATTTAATGATCCTCTGTAAATATTAAATTTAGTATTTTTTAAAAAATTAAATAATTCATTGTCATTCTTATCAAGGCTTGTAGCTACCCAAATTTCATCAATATTTTTACTTTTACTTATTCGTTCTAAAACTCTTTCTATACAGGTTTTACCATTAATCTCCTTTAATATCTTACCCGGCAATCTTTTAGAACTCATTCTAGCCTGCACTATACATATAATTTTATTTTCTTCCATAGTTTAGTTTTCAATTATATTACAAGAAGTACTAGGTATTATCTTTAAGCTTTTTTTTATATCTTTAAATTTAGGTAGTTGCTTTTTACTTTTAATTTTTAGAAGCCCTTCATATAGTTGGACTCCACTCATGATTGATGCTACACAGCTTCCACTAGGCCTTGGATTTACTTCCAATATCGCCAAAGAACCATCTTTTTTTGACATTATATCAATATCTACTAACCAAGAAATATTTAATATTCTTACAACTTCTTTGGCAATTTTAATAATTTTTTTATTTTTATTAATTATATTTCCTTGATATGGAACACCAGCAGGATTAATTCTCTTTCTCGACACACATGCTAAAAGTTTTCCATCAACAGACAAAGCATCAATATCATAGCACGGAGTATAAAGTTTCTCTGATATTAATTTAGGATATCCATCTTTAAAGTAGCTATTAAAATATTTAATAAAATATGAAAAGCTCATATGAATTTCTCTTGATCTCTTATAATTTTTTTTTCCTCTTTGTTCCTTAGAAACTACATATACTCCTCTATTACCTCTTGAAGTAGGATCTTTAATTACAAATGAAAGATTTTTTTTGAAAATTTTTTTTGATAACATTAATAAATCTTTTTTGTTATTTGCTATCTTATAATAAGGAACTGGAATATTATTTTTTTCTAATGTTTGATACGTTTTAATTTTATTTGAAATTATTTTAGTTGTAAAAAAATTCTGACAAAATACAGTTATGCCCATATCTTGAAAGACTAAATTATTTTTTGATAAATTAAACGCTTCTTCATCGGAACAAGGTAAAATATAATTAATATTATATTTTTTAGAAAGCTTAATTATAGTTTTAATATATTCTTTACTTGTACCTTTTGGGACTATATGAAACTTATCAGCATAAAATTTCGCATTTTCATTTTCATTTATGTCAACAGCAAGCACCCACACCTTATCTTTAATAGCGTCTTTAAGATATTGTACATTTTTTGGTCCCAAATAACCTCCAGCAGATGTAATAAGAACCCTATATTCAAATTGCATAAATAAATATTCCTCTCAATTTGATAACACTTTATTCAAAACTGAAATAATATAATCAAGATCTGTCTTTTTTAATTGTACATACATTGGAATACTTAAAGTTTTATAATAATAATTAAGAGCATTTTTGAGTTTTCTCTTAAGGTTTTTTTTATAATAAGGTTGCATAAAAAGAGGTATGTAATGCACTTGTGTTCCTATTCCATATTGATTAAGCTCTTTAATAACAGTTTCTCTTTTCTTGCCTAATTTAATAAAGTCTATAGATAAAGGAAATAAGTGCCATGCATTTGATAATTGGTTTTTATTTCTATGAGGTAATCTGAAATAATTATTTATATTAATATTTTTATAGTAATATTCAGCTATAAATCTTCTTTTTTTTAAATTACTTTTCAACCTCTTTAGTTGACTTAGTCCTAATGCACAACTAACTTCATCTGCTCTGTAATTCCAACCTAATTTTTCCATTTCATAATACCATGGCAATGAAAGATTTTTACTTTTTTTTATATTATTAATTCCTCTTTGCATGCAGTGATTTCTCATTAAGTTAGCGTAGTTAAATATTTTTTCATTATTAGTGGTAATACAGCCTCCTTCTCCCATAGTAATATGTTTAATAGCATGAAAACTAAAACTCGAAGCATCACTATATTTACAACTACCTGTAATATGAGTATTTTTATCACTTGCTAAGTACTCTGCTCCAGGTGCATGACAAGCATCTTCAATTAAAATACATTTATATTTTTTACAAATTAAGCTTATTGCCTCTAATTCACAAAGTCTTCCCCCTAAATGAACTATCGTTACTGCTTTAATCTTAAACTGGCTATTTTTCAGAGCATCCTCTAATAGCTCTGCCGTCATTAACCCAGTTTCAGGGTCAACATCACAAAACTCTACAGGTGCATTACACATTCTAGCTGCATTAGCTGTAGCTAAAAAAGTAATAGGAGTGGTCATTAGTCCATTTTTTTCATTCAAACCTATAGCCTTATATATCATGTGCAAGGCTGCTGTTCCTGAATTACAAACGCTTACATACCTAGAATTAAAAGATTTAGATATTTCTTTTTCAAATTCATATATCTTTTTTCCTTGCGTGAGATAACCATTTCTGAGTACTTTTGTTACTTCTTGAATGTCTCTGTTCAGTATCTCAGGCTTAGAATATGGGTATTTTATCTTCATTGTGTTCTTTAATTATTTTTACTATTCTTTTGGCACCAAGTCCATCTAATAGAGCTTGACCATTTTTTACTTTCTTGAGTCTAATATTATCACATACTATTAAATTTATCATACTATTAAGCATTGAATAAATATTATTATCGCTTAAGAATGCCACATCTTTTTCTTTCCAGTACCTTATTAGCTCTCTTTGTATTTTATTTTGTGGTATTATTATAGATGGAACTCCAACATAAATTCTTTCTAAAAAACTTACTCCTATTGCCCCCAAAGCTAAATCAAAATTTGGATAATAATCTTTAATATTTCTATTATCTAAATGTAGTTTAAAACAACTATTTTCTTTTATTAATTTTTTAATATTTTTTAATTGAGGACAAGAATTACCTATAAAAACTTCACAATTAATTTTAATTTTAACTATTTTAATGAGATTGAGAACAGCCTTCATAGCTATAACTGAATATCCTTTTGAGTCGTAAAAACCCATACTTATTAAAATATTTATTTCTTTTTTTTTAAATAAATATTTTTCTATTTTTTTTTTTTTAATAATATTTATTGGAGCATATCTTATACCAGCATATACATTATCTAATTTTTTTTTATTTATACTTACTGGATGTGGATAAATGACCTTGCACCCATATATTTTAAAAAGCCTATCTTCAATAGTGATAACTTTTACTTTATTTGATATTTCTGTTTTTAATTTATTATTAATGTCATAACTATCTATTACTATAAAGCTTATAGAATGATTAGAAATAATATTAAGTATTTTTTCTAATGATATTTTTTTACTTTTAATTACTAGGTCATTTTTAGGAAACAAGCCAGCTATATCATAATCAATAAACCAAACTACTTTTTTTTTTATAAAAGTTCTAATATTTAAACATCTAGCTAAGTGCCCTTGACCTCTTTTTTTATTAGTAGAGACAATAAATGCAATATTAGCCATGTGTTCTTAATTCTTATATACTTTTTAATAATTTCATAATTTCTTTTTTTGTAAACCAATCTTTATTAGTATTACTAGCATATTCAAAGGATTTATTTATAAGCTTTCCTTTGCTCTTCAGATTTTTCTTTAACTGCTTCGTATTCCACCATGAAAACATAGGTTGAATTATGTAATAGTCTTTCATGTCTATACAATTTAAAGACTCTTCTTTAGGTATCATAACTTCATGTATTTTTTCTCCTGGTCTAAGACCTATTATATTATAATTTCCTTTTCCTGCCATAGCTTCTATTAAATCTAAAATTTTAATGCTAAAAAGTTTCGGTACAAAAATTTCTCCACCAGACATATTATTTACACAATTTATAACAAACTTTACTCCCTGCTCTAAAGTAATTAGAAATCTTGTCATTTCTATATTTGTTAAAGGTAATTTTTTTTTACCATCTAAAAGTAATTGTTTGAAATATGGTATTACACTTCCTCTAGAAGCAACTACATTTCCATATCTTACAACAGAAAACTTAGTTTTAACCTCACCAGAAAGGTTGTTAGCCGCTACAAACAACTTATCAGAACATAATTTCGTAGCACCATATAAATTTATTGGGTTTGCAGCTTTATCGGTAGATAACGCTATAACCTTTTTCACATTATTTTTAATACTGGCTTGAATAATATTTTGGGCACCTATGATATTAGTTACTATACACTCAGTTGGGTTATACTCCGCAGAAGAGACAATTTTAATTGCAGCAGCATGTATAATAATATCAATGCCAGAGCAGGCCAATTCTAACCTTTTATAATCCCTTATATCTCCTAAAAAATATCGTATTTTAGGATATTTATTTTCAGGAAATTGCTTTGCCATTTCATATTGTTTTTGTTCATCTCTACTAAATACAACCACTTTTTTAGCTTTATCTTGTTTCAAAATGTTCTTTACACACTCTTTCCCAAAAGATCCAGTTCCTCCTGAAATCAAAATACTTTTATTTTTAAATTCTTGCATTTAAATTACCCTACATTACTCTACAACAATATTATATAAATTTATGAAAATTATTCCTTACATTTTAAAATTTTTAATGACTTTTATTATTTATTATATAGTTTTTATATTTATTTATTTTAATAGCATTAAATATAATATACTTCCTAAATCAATAACAGAACTATTGCATTATTATAAATATGCGCCTTCTTTAAGTTTCATCTTTTTAATTTTAATACCCATTATTTTTCTTCCTAATATTATATTAATTTTAAATAGAAAGAAAAAACTTTTATCTTTTAGAGAGTATATCTTTATTAATAATACAATAATTTTATTTTTACCTGTACTAGTTTTTTTTATTTTAAATATTAATATATTCAACCCTATATTTTATAATTTTTGTATAGTTCAAATATTTTCTTTATGCTTAAGCATTCTTATTTATTTTTTTAAGAAAAATTTTTTTTAAACTTTTCGTTTATATATTTTGCTAATCTTTTAGCAGTCGCAACTATAGTCAATGTTGGATTAGTTGAGCCACTAGTAGGAAATATAGAGCTTCCAGCTAAAAATAAATTATTTAGTTGATGATATTTACAATTAGCATCGACAACACTGGTTCTCTTATTTTCTCCCATTCTAGTTGTTCCCATATGATGGTATCCTCCTCCTATGGGAGACTTCAAATTATCTTTACTTATAATTTCTGAGTCGGTACTTACTTTTATTCTTCCTAAATCATATTTTCCTAACGAACTTCCAAACCAATTTACTAGTTTTCTTATAGAGCTTTCATCTAAACTATTTATCCTCCAGTCTAATATAGCCTTCCTTTGGTTTAATCTGTCAGTTTTTGATGAAAGTGAAACTCTGCTTCTTTCATTAGGAGCTTGCTCCATACCGATTATTACTCTCTGAGGTTTGTTTGAAAAGCTACTATTTCTTATTTTAGAGGTCCATTCATAAGGACCTTCCAAACTACTTAAAAAATCTCTAAGAAAGTGAAAAACTCCTTTACTTAAATCATTTCTGCTTATTTCATGTGCACTTAATAAAGAATTCCAATCTTTTGGAAATAAAGTGAGTCTCGAGTTTAACATACGCTCTTGCTTTTGAATTTTTTGAGATGGAAGAAAATATGTTTCAGTTTCCAATAAATTATTCATCTTTAGAGAATTTAAATATCCAATAGACTTAGTAATGCTCTCATTTAACATTACTGTTCCAGCATTAAAAGTATAATGCTCTTGAAAAAAAGCACCAATTATTGGTTTTTTATTTAATGTTTCATACGGAATAGCATCTAAGTGAAGCAGTAAAAATCTAGCATTTTCAATACCCCCCATTGCTAATATAAAAACTTTAGACTTAACTTTTAATTTTTTATTACTTGAAGAAATACCAAATATACTTTTTATGTTATTATAGTCATCTAACTGCATCTTTAATGCTGTAAAATGAAGTAGGACTTTAATTTGCTTACTCTCATTTAAGTTCTTGTAGAACTTGTCTCCAAATCTAACGGGATTAATTATGTTTGTTACAATATCAATATCCTTGTCAAATTTTTTTTTGAAAATACTGAGAAATTTAACAACCTCATCACTTTTATTATAATTTTTACTTTCATTAAATAGATCAGGTACATCATTAACATCAATAGCTTCCAAATAAAATTCTTCTAGATCTTTTGCATTAATAGGCCAACCACTATAAGGAATCCAATCTCTTTTTATAAAATCAATATTATCTAGTTTTTGATTAGACCCAACCCAGTGATTACTCGTGCCTCCAAATAACCTTAACCTACTATCATCTAGAGTATATTCTAGTTTTTGTCCTTGCATAAAACCTGAATATAAATCTTGTGTGTAAGTATTACCGTTTAAACCGCCACTTTCTAAAAGAATGATTCTTAGCCCACTAGATAAAAGATCATTAGCTATAGTAATACCAGCTGGTCCTGATCCTATTATACAGATATCAGCCTCTAAATCATTGGTCTCATCTATTTCCTTAGAGTCTATTATCATAATAATCTGTTAATGACATTAAAATAATTTCACTTTCTGAAAGCAACCAACCATCAAGTTTTACTATATTATTATTATTAAAATCACGCTTAGCCATTAAATGCATAATTTTTTTATAATTTAAATTACCACATGTAATCTGCATATCTAAGCAATTTTTAAAAGTTAAAAATAACTTTTCTATATTTTTTTTAGTTGCATATTGTGATAACTCATAATTATAAGACTTTTTCGAAGATGCTATTTTTTTTATAAACTTTCTGAAATGTATTTGATATAAATTGTCATCAATATTTAAAAATCTAGAACTTTTATAAAAGTAATAAAAACCACATGCTACTGAAAAAATACTAATCAAAAGGTTTCTTCTATCTATTAGTTTATTTATCTTTAATAAATTCATCACATTTACATAATTAAATATATATTATTTTTTTCTTTTAAAAGTTTCATAAGTTTTGGTTTAAAACTTTTTAAATTTTATAATAAATATTACATAAATAGTGTAGCTATTTTTCAACATAAATATTCCAAAAAGTTTTAATTTCTGTCATAAATATTTTATTATAAACTTCAAAGGGATCTCTATCCCATTCAGCTAAATAACCTATTGATAAATTCTCAAATGCGATTTCCCCTTCTAAAACTTTATACAAAACAGATGCTCTTATTTTACATATTTTTTTTCTAAAGGATATATTGTTTAGAATATTGTGATTAATTTCTGAAATAATTTTACTATTATTGTCAGTGATAATAAATTTAAAATTTATTGATACATCATTAATATCTATTATATTTGCTGATACTTTTTTTTCTAAGTATTCCTCTAATGAGAATAAAAAGTCTTTTCCTTTTTCAGTTATTTCTTTGGTTTTATTCTCACATATTTCTGGCCACTTAAAATTTTTATTATTATGATAAAATTTTTCTTTTTCAATGTAAAGTGATCTAAAGGTTGGTAACACTACAAGGTCTTTATTGTTTACAAAAAAACAGTCTCCTGGAGAAAAGTCTAAAAACCTATCTGTTTTACAAATTTCATTACAATAATCAGCGGTAGCAACTGGTGCTCTATTATTATAGTTTTTTCCTTCTATATCTATAGAGGAGAAGCAGGCATAGGCTAAAACGTAATCAAATTTACATTCTAAGGATGTATTATATAAGGAGTTAATCATTTTTGCATTTTTATCAATAAGTAATTCGTCCTTTTGATTTTCACTTAATTTATAGTAATTTAATGGGAAGCCTGATGCTGAACCTCCTTGCCCCATAAACAGAGTAGCTTTTTTAGTGTTATTTATTTTTTTTTTTAAATTATTTTTTTCAATATTGCTTAAAGTCCAACTATCGTTTCCGTGAAAAATAAATATATCAGGTGTTTCAATTAATAAAGCAGAGTCATAATCACTGCTGATGTGCTGATAACTAGATAATTTAAAATCATCCAATATTTTATTATCAGTACCTATTTCTGTAACATTCTGTAAATCTAAAGTTTCTAATAAATCTAAAAAATGTCCATCTTTGTACTTTGGAATAAATATCGGAGTATCATTTGGTAAATTTTTAAAAAAATTTTGATCGATATGATCAGGATGAGCATGAGATACTACTATTTTTACCGATTTATTTTTTATAAGCCCTAACAAAATTTCTTGACTAAATGCAGCTGGTGGATTTGGTGTCCAAGAGTCAAAAGCTTTCGTTTTATACCATGGATCAGTCAATATATATTGACCATTAAAGTTTATTAATAATGATGCATGTGATACAAATGTAACTATAGTTTTATCTTTAATATAATTAAGCATAATTTATAATATTTAGAGTTATAAAGTTTTCAACCAATAAAGACTCAATTAATTAGTATTGTTAGCATTTTTTTTAAAAATGTAAAATTATAACTATCCTTTGAGTTTTTTAAAATGCTAAGTTTATTAAACGATAAATTATTATCTTCATAAAATATCATATAAAATATTTTTATTTTTGTACTTTTCATTCACAGAAAATTTCTATCAAAATTTTATACTATATTCTTTAATAAGAGTTAATCTTTATTTTTATTCTTATTCTATATTTTATAAAAAGATTACAATTAAGACATTTAACTCTTAATATATTCTTCAGCTTTCTTAAAATCCTCTAAAGTATCAATATTTATAACTTTTTCTTTAATAATAAATGGGGCTGTTTTTTTTCCTATTCTTGATTTCTGTTTAATAATACAATCTCTAGAAAAAGCGTAAGCTAAGCCATTCACATAATAAGTATTATATAAAGATTGCCTAGTTGGTAATCTATAACCTTCATTCATAACATACTTCAGTAACCCTTTTTCAATTTTTAGTTGTTTTACTGGATGAAATTTTAAATCTGTAGGTGATACTGTCCACACACTATCATAATTATTATCTATTATTAAATCTAATATTTCTATTATTTGTTCTCTTTTTCTTAAGGGTGAAGTAGGCTGAAGCATTAATATAATATCATACTTTTTATTATCTATTTTTTCCATTTCATTTAATGCATGCTCTATCACTTCAAAATCTTTAGCATAATCTCCGGATATATTGTCTGGTCTCATAACCTCAGGTTTAAAACCTATTTTTTCAACTATTTCTTTAATTTTTTTACTATCCGTAGATACAAATGTTTTAATAAGTTCATCTAATTCTTGGAGCAGTTCTAATGTCCAATATATCAAGGGCTTACCAGCTAAAATGTGAACATTCTTAAACGGAACACCTTTACTTCCGCCCCTAGCAGGAACTACAGCTAATATATTTTTATTTCTGTACATTAATATTATGTGTATTGTTTTCTTAAATTACTTACATACCAGTTTATTGTTTTACCTAGCCCTAGATAATAGTTATCACACTCTTTATAACCAATAGATTTTATTTTAGTAGTATCAGGACACCTTCTTGTAGTGCTACCCCTTAATAAATTTGAAGATAATACTTCGACATTAATTTCCAATAAATTAGAAATATCTTCTATGAGTTTATTAATATTTATCTCTTTTTGCATACCTATATTATAAAGCTCTCCTTTCATTCCATTTTTTAACATACAAACTAGTTGTTCTACTGCGTCATCAACATAACAAAAAGCTCTAGTCTCTTTTCCCGTTCCTTGAATTTCAATAGAACATTTTTTATTTTTTAGATGATTGCTTGCTAAAAAAATCTTTCTAATTAACTCAGGAATAACATGTTCATTCCCCATATCTGGTCCAAATATATTATGTGGTCTAAATATAAGGTCCCTTATTTTAGTTCGTCTTAGATAGTTTAAAGTTAAGATTTCACTTATTAGTTTACCTCCAGCATAAGAGAATCTAGGGTTTTTTATATCTGGTATCATTGCTCTTTCATGCTCATTAGTAGGCACATTTGTAGGTTTATTATATATTTCTGACGAAGATGCCATAATAAATGTTTTTACCTTAGAATCTAAAGAACTATCTAAAATATTTAGAGCCCCTCTAACACCTACGTCTAAAACTAATTCAGGTTTTTCATAAAAAAACTTAGTTCCATTTATAAATGCTAAATGGAAAACGATATCAATGCCATGAGTAACTTTCTTAACTTTCTCAGGATCTCGTATATCTCCTTCTACAAATTCAATTTGATCTAAAATATTTTTGATTTTATTTAAAGAGCCCCTAAGGTTATTATCAAAAATCGAAACTTTATAACCTAACTTTACTAACCTAATCGCAAGTGCACTTCCTAAAAAACCTGTACCCCCAGTAATAAGTACTTTATTACTCATATTATATCCTTATTTTAAACCTATTCCTGAATAAGTTACTCCAGGAAAGGAAATTACATCATTAGAATTAAAAATATTCCAGCCATCAAAAAAATAACTAGGATCATTCATAAACTCTAAAAGCAATGATAAATTGAGCGATAAATATGATTTATGATTATTCATAAAAAAAACAGCATCTGCATTCTTAAACCCCTGTTCTAGAGAGCATGGCTTTACCCCTAAGTTAGAGATATCTTCTTTTTTAACTATAGGATCATATCCCCATAAATTTTTAACTTTGTGCTTCTTAAGCTTATTAATAAACCAAATAGTGGTAGAATCTCTTAAATCAGATGTTTCTGGTTCTCCTTTAAATGCAAAACCTACAACAAATATTTTTGCTTTTGTTATGTCCTTGCCTACTGATTTCATAAATTTAGTAGTTTTATAAAATATATTATTTGGCGCTTCTTCATTAATTTTCCTAGAAGCTTTAGTCAAAGGACAATCAAGATTGTTTGCTTCAAAGTTATTTATTAAAATATAAGGGTCTTTGCTAAGGCATGCTCCCCCTACACCAGGAGATGGAAAAGGTATAGTATTTCTCTCATATGAAAGATTAACTTTTTGTATTAGATAATTTATGTTTAAACCGTATTTCTCACTTAGTTCAGCCATTTGATTTGCAAAAGCAAAACGAGTATCTCTATATGAGTTATCCATTAATTTACACATTTCTGCCGCCTCTAAAGATCCTATATCAATAACAGTATGAGTATTTTCGCCAAATAATCTTAATCCCAGTTCTCTACTTTTTTTATCTAACCCGCCTACTATTTGTGGAAGATTTTTTAATTCTTCTAAAGCTCTTCCCTCTGCTGTTCTTTCAGGACAAAATGCTACACTAAAATCTCTACCTGCTTTTAAACTAGATATCTCTTCCAAGTTAGGTATAACTACATTTCTAGTACAACCAATTGGAACAGTTGATCTAAGAACTACTAAATCATTTTTTTTCAACTTTTTTGCTATAATGCTTGTTGCTTCTAAGATATTTTGAACTTCTGGTTTTTTTGTTAATTTATTTATTGGGGTTCCAACTGTAATAATATAAATATCAGAGTTTATGGCGTTTTGATCATTACCTATCTTTAAATTGTTATTAATATGTTTATTTATAAAGTGTTCTATACCCCTCTCATGAAAAGGTGCTATTTTATTTTTTAATTGCTCAATTAGTTTTTGATCTTTATCCAATCCATAAATTGAAAAACCTTGATCTGCCATAACTAAACCTAACGTAAGTCCAACATACCCTAGTCCTATTATAGTGACTTTATAAGATCTAATATCTATTTGTGGAATAATGTCTTTATGCCTTAATACCCCTACTATTATACCATTCTTATTTATTACTGGAGCAACTAAAATTCTTTTACTTAGAACTTTTTCTGCTTCTTCAAATATTTGTTCCTCTTGTATTAATTTTGGCGAATTATTATGAATATTAATTACTCTTTCATTTAAATTCATTTTATTTAGCAAAGCTCTTCTTATATCTCCATCTGAAATTACTTTTATTAGTTTTTTATTTTTTTCTACAATAAAGCAAATTCTTTCTTCACCTTTTTCTATTATAAGCATAGCCTCATAAATACTAGCATCTTTTTGAACTAAATACGGGTCAGGTTCAATATATGAAAAACTTTTGTTCATACTTCTTACATTTTTTTACTTAAAAATCCATTGATTTCATTTATTATGTAAATTAATTTTTCATCTCCTATTCCTGCCCAAATTGGAATATCTAAAAAACTTCTAAACGACTTATAAGCTATGGGGTAATCATCATTTAAATAATTATATTTATTTTTAAAATAAGGTTGTATGTGTACCGGAGGAAAAGATAAACGACATTCTATATTCTTTTTTTCTAGATGTCTTAGTAACTCATCTCTTTGTAGCTCATCTACCTTAATTCCATACATATACCAACTTGGTCTATTTACATATTCAGGTACAAAAGGAGTTTTTACAAATTTGCTTTGTTCAAAATTTTTTCTATAAAACTCTGCTATTTTAACTTTTTCATCTAGTATATTGTCAATTTTTTTTAATTGCTCTATGCCTATAGCAGCTAAAATGTCTGTCATACGAAAATTATTGCCTAAATGCGTATGATTATATCTACCTTCTTGTCCTTGATTTCTAATTATTCTCAACTTATTAGCTAATTCTTCACTGTTGGTGACACATACTCCTCCTTCGCCCGTAGTCATATTTTTATTTGCAAAAAAACTAAAAGAATGAATCAATGCTTGGCCTCCAACTTTTTTTCCTCTGTAAATAGAACCAAAAGATTCCGCACTATCTGCTATAAAAGGAATTCCTGTTGCATTACTTAATTCTACAAATCTATCATAGTCAATAGGCAAACCTTTTAAATCTACGGTCATAAAAGCTTTAGTTTTTTTTGTAATTTTTGACTTTATATGTTCAACTTCTACATTGAAAGTATTAAAAGAGTTATCACATAGTATTAATTTTGCTCCCAAATATTCGACTACATTTGCAGATGATATATATGTTAGACTTGGAACAATGATTTCATCTTCTGGTTTAATGTCTAATGCTAGCAAAGATGCATTTAGAGTAGAAGTTCCATTATTCATTACTATTGCATGGTTAACATTTAAATATTCTGCTATATTATTTTCAAATTCTTCTACTTTTTTTCCCATACTAATCCATCCTGATTTTATTACATTATAGGCAGCTTCTGCTTCATCTTCTGACATTTTAGGGTTTGCTATTGGTATAAATTTCATTTTAATTTAATATTAAGTTTACTAAATTTACACTATTTAAAATTTCTTTCTCTGAGGCTCTTCTTGCTTCAATACAATAGATAATCTGTTTCTGTTTATCTTGACTTGCAATAGACTTAAGTACTTCCAATTGCCAGCTGTTTTCATTTACTGCGAGGTGTTCATCCTTTATTCCATTATTTTCAGATATATGAATTTCTTTAATTCTATTAAAAAAATTTGCTAAAAGTTTATCAATAGCATTATTTCTATTAAATCCTAGAATATTACTCGAAATATTAAGATGGCCTAAATCAAGCAATATACCTACTTCTTCAGGCAATGAATTCATTAATTCTTTAATTTCTTCATACGTACAATTTAAAGAATGCCTTTTTTTTGGCGAGGGAAACAAATTTTCAATCGCAAATACCACGTTATTAGGCTTATATTCTAAAATATGGTCAACAAATTTTATGGTATTCTCCAGTGCAACTTTATAGCTTTCTGCTTCGTCAGAAAAAATAAAATGGCCGTCACTTCCTGCTTTAGCTTTAGCCAAATATCCAGCATGAATTCCATAAATAGGAGATCCCGCATAATCAGCTAACAAAAAGGCATTCTTAACTAACTCTTTAGTCATATTATATGTATAGCTGTCTGAAGCAGCCATATTTAATACAAAAGATTTTTTTGGTGCAGGAAAATAATTATGTAAAGAAAAATTAATGCCTTTATTTTTATATTTACTTAAAACAACTTTAAGTTCTTCTACACTTTGATAATCATGTGGTGCTGATATCTCAATAAAATTACCAGCAACTTTTTGGCATGCTGCTATTGCTTCTGAAACACTTGTTCTACCGTAGCAACTCGTAGATAAATAAACTGTCATAAAACTATAAACCCTCTCTTTGACCTGTTTTATATGACTTTTGTGCCGCAAAAATCAATTTCATAATTTTAATAGAGTCGCTTAAAGAAGTTTTAATCTCTTCTTTACCTTGACAGTACATGATAAAGTTTTTTAATTCAAGAATATAGTTTTGATTAAAATCTTTTTCGAATTTATTATAAATGATTGTATTCTTATCAGATGCTGAGTAGAAGTTTACTGAATTTTCATAAAAATTGATTGTTATATTACCTAATTCACCTTTTATTTCTAATTCTTTTTTATGGTTTCTTCCAATTATATCAGTATGTATTGTACCTACTACGCCATTTTTTGTTTCTATTAACATTTCTGCAATATCATCAGTATTAATCTCTAAATTAGATACCTTAGAGTTAAAAGCAAAAACTGATTTAAAATCCCCTAATAGGTAGTATGCTAAATCAATAATATGGCTTTGATCTAATATAGAACCTCCGCCGAGCTCTTTCTTTGCCATGTAAAAAGTTCTATAATCTTCATAAGGATGAAAGTCTGGTAGATACTCAGAAAATTCACCTCTAAAGTATAAGAGTTTTCCCAATAGATTTGTGTTCAAAATTTCTTTAACTTTACCAACTAAAGGGGAAAATCTAAATACATAAGCTATTCCTACTCTAATTTTATTTTTCTCTACTTGTGCAAGAAGTTCATCAATTTTATTAAGGTCTGCTGACAGGGGCTTCTCTATGAATATATTGATCTTTTCTCTTGCTAGGCTAATTGCCTGATCAATGTGAAAAATTGTTGGAGAACATAATATACTAAATGTATAATTATTTTTTTTCAATGCTTCATTTAAACTCTCATAGGTATCTTTAATCCCTAATTTATTTAACTCTTCTACTCTATCTTCTCTAGGTTCTACACAGTGGATATCATCGCTATTAAAATTTATATGTAATAGATTTCTAATATGTCTTTTTCCTATTGAACCTCCACCTACAACTAAAACTTTATTTTCCATTATTTTCTCCTTTTATATCTATATCAGATAATCTCAGTAAACTATGTTTTAAAATGTTCTTATTACATGAATTTCCAATGATCATATCAATAAATTCTGTGGATAATCCATTCCCGGGTCTCATAATATTAATCATATCAATTGTTAAAACTTCACCCTTATTGATATTGCGACTAGCAACTAAACTTCTCCTTAAAGCTTTGAATGTACTTTTTTCTTCTTCACTTCTATCTTTTTTATAACTTCCCAAAATTAATTTTGAGTTTCTTAATTCAGTAACTAAACTTTTTAATTCTTGAGGAGTGATTGATGCCTTCTGATCTATACCTGGCAAATCTTTAGATGTTGTAAAGTGCTTTTCTATAATCAAAGCTCCTAAAGCTACCGAGATAATAGCACACATATTACCCTTAGTATGATCTGAAAAACCTAAAGGAACATCAAATTTCTTTTTAAATGTTTTTAAAACATTCAAATTAGCATTTTCTTCTTTTGAAGGGTAATTAGATGTACATTGAAATAATAAAAGAGGACAATTTTCATTTCTAAAAATAGCTACTGCTTTCTCTACTTCCTTCATAGTACCCATACCGGTAGACAATAAAATTGGAATTTTAGATAAAGCAGCTTTTTTTAAAAATGGGTAATTGGTTAAATTACATGAGCTAATTTTAATAGCTTCAGGTTCTAATTTTATTAATTTTTTTAAACTATTAATCTCAAAAGGTGTACATAAAAAATCAATATTTTTTGATTTACAATAATCTTTTAGTTCTACAATTTGATCAATACTTAATTCTGCTTTTTTAATAATTTCCTTCTGACTTTCATTCTTAAATGTATCAGTATTTTGATAATCAGCTTTTCCAGCAAAATTAGATATATAATCATCAGTAATAAATAATTGAAATTTAACACAATTAGCTAAACTAGATTTTGCTGCATCAATCATTTCTTTGGCCAATTCAACTGAACCATTATGATTAATTCCTATCTCAGCTATTACATAGGGATATTTTTGCTTAGCTATTTTTTCTAAAAAATTCATTAAATTAAAGAATACAATCCTTATTAATAAATGTTTTGCCCTACCATATCAAGCAAAAAATTTTCTTATAATATTAATTTATTTTTCTATTTTCTAATTATCTGTAAGGCTTATCTTGATGCTTATATTTGTTAAGAATCTATTTTTTAGTTAAATGCTTAATAGATATTAAAGACCTTGTAGAAAGTTTTTTTAAAGTAAATTACCTTCTAAACTTCTAATAAAATAGCTACAGCATTACTATCTTCATAATAAACATATTTAATAATATTTCTATCAGCACCAAGTTCTTTGTTAGCAGGACACGTTAATACATAAAAAAAAGTTTTTTCATAGTTGATATAAAATATATATCATATCAATTTCTGCATACAAAAGCCATTTTCTTTATAACCACACTTTTTATAAAATTTCTTATTTTCTTCATTGCATTGTAAAACTAATTTGTAGCAATCCTTTTTTTTAGCGTAATCATAAAGTTCTTGCATTATTGCTTTTCCGATACCCCTATTTTTTAAACTCTTAGCACAAACTATATCTTCTACATATGCAATTTTTCCACCTCTTAAATTCATACTAAATGATAAACATCCATAACCTACTACAGCATCATTAATTTCTATAACTAAAGCATAGGAGTATTTTTGAGATATAAAGATTTTCCAAATACTATCATATAATTCTACCCTAGGTTTAAAGTTTGAAATTTGTTGCAAGAGGGCCACTACTATTTTCATATCAGTTTTTTTTAGTTTTCTAACTTTATATTGCATTTTTCTAATTTTCAAAATATTAATTAACTTAAAATAATTATATCAAATTCCATAATTTTGGATTAATTAATTTTTCTTCTTTTATATGAAACCATTTTGGAGTTATAAAAGTTCTAATATTAGTTTTTACGATTTCATCTAAATGTGCTTTATTATTTATTCCAATAACAACTTTAGATATCCTTTCATCTAAATACACTTTACTTAAACAAGCCTCTAATTTAGAAATTTTATTTTCTTTAAACCATCGTTCTAATTTTAAAAAAAACGATTTATATTTTTGGAAATTCAGAGGTAAACTCTTGGACTTTTCCAAGAGCAACCCTTGCAAAAAAATAGATCTTACATGTATTTCAACTTTATCTTTTTGCAAAATATCTAACCATCCAGCACTTTCAAATCTGTTATCTATTATATTAATTGGAATCTGTACTATATCTGGTTTAAAAATTTTATATATTTTTTCTAATTCATCAGGAGAATATAAAGAAAACCCTATTTTGCTAATAAAACCTTTTTCTTTAAGTTTTAATAAGGTTTTCCAAATACCTTTATTTTTTATTAATAAACAGGGTCTTCTCAGTAAAAAAGCATATAGGCTTTTCACTTGTAAATTCTGTAAGGTTTTATGAATAGTTTTTTCTAAATCATTTTTTTTAATAATAGTTTTATTTTTTTCTATAGAAGCCTTCGAAATAATCTTCATATTTTTAATTTGTAAATTACCTAAACTTTCTTCAACTTTATCATAATCAGCTGCTGTATCTAACATCTCTATTTTATGTAAAAAAGAAGATCTTAAAATTTTTTTCATTTCTACAGAGGACAAACTGTTTTTACTAGTTACCCCGTAACTACTTTCATATTGAGCTGTTCCCAAGACGAGTTTACTATTTTTATAATCTAAAATTTTCATAAGCTTTTATTGGTGCCCACTCCCGGACTCGAACCGGGACGTCCTTTCGGACAAGGGATTTTAAGTCCCTTGCGTCTACCTATTCCGCCAAGTGGGCTATAGATTTATTTAAATTTTTATTTAACTTACAATTTCGATCAATATATCTTAAATTAAATCAAAACTCTATATGAAATTATATAATACTATTAAATATAAATACTTGATATGTGATTCTTTAAAAGCTTATAATTTTTTTAGAAAAAAAATTAATTATTCTAAGTTTTTATCATCATCTCCTGCCATAATTATTAGTAAACATGTTAGATCAGATAGTATATATAAATTTTGGAAAAGAAGATCATTTAAAAAGTTTCAAAAATCAATTAATGAGCATAACAAAGAAATTTATTATAAATTAAGGCTCAATAAAAATATTAGTGAGGAGGAAAGGATCGTTGCGAATTTTGCAATTCATGAACTTCAAAAAATCATTTTTAAAATGGCCTGTATTTCTAATATTAAAGAAAAAGATACTTGTCTATTTATAAGTCATAATAGTAGTAACCCCTCATTTAAGTTTGCTCAGACACCATGGGATAAAATATTTGGTCAAAGGAAAAACTTTAAAATTTTAGAATATAAAGACAATTTAGATAAGCCGCCAAAAACATATAATGAGTTTTCTGAAAATATTAATATCGTTAAAAGAATTTTCTTTGCTGGTATAGAAACTGTTATATTTAGATTTTTTAGCAAAATAATCTATACGTTTTTATTTTTTAAAAAAAAGAAATACCTCATCTGTATTAATGAAAATGAATTATTATTAGAAATAGCAAGTAAATTCATAAAAAAAAGATATAAAATTTTAGATGTTTCCAATATTAAAAAAATAAAATTAGATAATAATCATAAAAATTTAGATGTAATATATAAATTATGTGAGCCATTTGTAAAAAAAAGACTTAAGGCATGGACAAATAAGTATCAGCATAAAATAGCTTTAAAAATTTTTAAAAGTATTTTAACAGAGCATCTTTATAGCTTTTGGGAATGGAATTATGCTTTTAAAAATTTCTTTAGCAAAAATAAATTTTTAAACTTTAGTAATACTGTCTTATTTTGCAATGCTCCTTCTAACCCTAAGTGCCTGGCTATTAAAAATGTAATAAATAAAATAAATATTCCTTTGATAGCATTTCAACACGGAGTATCAGCAGAAATTAGTAACTCTCATGATTATAATAGAATTTTTCATGACACCACAGCATCAGATATTTTTATTTCTTTTAATAAAAATGCTTCACAAATAGCAAATAAAAATCCATTTTCTAAAGCTTTCACTATAACATATAGAGGATCTAGGAGATTCAATAGAGTCAAAAAATTTATGTTTAATAAAACAGAAAAAAACTCAGTGATATATTTATCAAATAATCTATATAAAGGATATTTTGGAAGCTTAGGTACTTGGACCACAGATGAAGATATGGCGAATAATGAAATGAGTATTGTAAATTCAGTTTTTAAAAAATTAGATAAAAATATTTTTTATAAACCATATCCAGAGATTAATCATAGATACTTTGACTTAGACCCTGTTATAAAATTATTGAAAAAGCAAAATAAAATAAAATTAATAACTAATAATATTGATGCTCGATACCTACTTAGTAACTTTGAAATTATTATGTGTGGATCAGCAACAAGCACCTTATCATGGGCGTTAATGAGTGAAAAACCATTAGTATTTATAAATTATACAAACCATGCCTCATTAAAAAAAGATGCCTATAGTTGTCTTAAGGATAGTATATTTTTATTTGATTTTGACTCTTCAAACTTCAATAAAAAAATAATTAATTTTTTAAATTCTAACATAAATGATATTAAACATGAATGGCGATTAAGAAAAAAGAAAAGAGATTTTTTTATTAATAATTTTATTTCTGAATTAAATAATGAAGTAAACATTTATGAAGAAATAAATAAAAAAATATCAAGTTTTCAAAACTTAAATGCATACGATTAAAATTTCATTGAAACGTTAATTTTATTTTAAAATAAATTTTATCAACTAGAACCTTTTGTCTGGACTTTATTACTATATTAGTACCTACAGTTTCACCCCTAATAAAAGGATAACTTCCTAATTCTGCTTTTGAAAATTTTTTTTGTAATAACTCTAATTTTTTTGCAATATCACCTTCCGGTTTAAAAATATCTATATTTTTTGTATATATTTTTTTTCCTTTTTTTATTTTAGGTTCTATAAAATTAATAAACATTTCTTGCATAATACTTGGAACTCCTGCCATAACCCATACATTTTCTATTTTAAATCCTGGTGCTGCACTAACTGGGTTATAAATTAACTTAGACTTTGATGGAAGATATGCCATTTTCATTCGACTTTCATTGAGTTCAATGTTTCTTTTATTATAATATTGTTCTAGAATTTCCTTTGCTTTTTTATTAAGTATTAGTTTTCGTTTAAATGCACTTGCGATTGCTTCCGTTGTTACATCATCATGAGTTGGACCTATACCCCCTGTTATAAAAACATGGTCATATAGTTTACATATATTAATTACTGTTTTCTGAATTTCTTTTTTAATATCTGCTATAACTATTATTTTAGAAACTTTGATTCCAATTTCAAAACAGCGTTTAGCAATAAAATTTGAGTTTTGATCTAATGTCCGACCTGATAAAATTTCATTACCTATTACAATTATAGCAGCTTCACTCATAATTAAGAGGATATAGAATAAAAAAAAATAATCAAAAAATGTTTTTTATTTTAATATATTTTAACCTAAAAATAGAAAGATTGAGATTTTAAATTAATTATAATATATTTAAGTGAATGATTAATGATAATGTAATACTAGATGAGTATAATAATAAAGTTACTATACATAACGATCAAGATTTCAAAAAAATGAGAGATGCAGGCAACCTAGCCTCAAAAGTTTTAGATTTTATTACACCATTTGTTAAAGAACAGGCCAGCACATTAGAATTAGACAATTTATGTCATGATTTTATAATATCTAAAGGAGCAATACCTGCACCATTAAATTATAAAGGCTTTCCAAAATCAATTTGCACATCTGTAAATCACGTAGTATGTCATGGTATTCCCGGTCCAAAAATACTAAAAAGTGGGGATATAATTAATATTGATGTGACTGTTATTTTAGATGAATGGCACGGAGATACTAGCAGAATGTTTTTTATTGGAAAAAAAAATGTAAAAGCACAGAAGTTAGTAGAAGTTACTTATAAATCTATGTGGGAAGGTATAAAAAGAGTAAAGCCTGGAAATACACTAGGAGATATAGGTAATGCTATTCAAAAGTATGCTGAAAAATTTGGATACTCTGTAGTTAGAGACTTTTGTGGGCATGGAATAGGAAAGTTATTTCATACTGCTCCTAATATTCTACATTATGGAGATGCTGGTAAAGGAATGAAGTTAGAAAAAGGTATGATATTCACAATTGAACCTATGATTAATTTAGGCAAAAAGGATATTAAAATACTCGATGATGGTTGGACAGCTGTAACTAGAGATAAAAAATTATCGGCACAGTTTGAGCATACCTTGGGCGTAACAGATGAAGGATACGAAATTTTTACTTTATCTGAAGAAGAAAAAAATAATATTAATAAGTTGTCTTAATTTGTAATTTTTTGTACTATAAATAATGCATTATCATCCTTTAATAGGTATCCTTATATTTTTAATAGCGGTGGTAATTTCATTTAAATTAGGTAAATATTATATTAAGAAAAAACAAGATAAAGTATCAAAGCTTAACCACCAAATAAAAGTTAATCTTCCTAAAGGCGAAATTACCTCTCCAGATGCTCCCTGGCTAGATAATAAATAATAACAGTAGATATCAATTGAAATTCTGAAATATTAAAACATTGATTTTACTATAAAAAAAACTAATATATAAGGTATGTCTAAATTCGTAATTAAATGCCTTCTAGTTGTTTCAATACTAGTGCCATTATTTAGTTTAAAAGCTAATGAATTTAGTGATACGAAAAAAACTATAGATATTAGAAAAATAGCAATGCAAGGTTTATGGATGAGAATCAAAAGAATTTCCCCCTACGTTGAACTAAAAGAGAACGTAGAATACAATAAAGAATTAGCATCCAATGATGCTGATGAAATACTAAGATTGTTAGATAAAACTAAAGATCTATGGCCTGATAATAGTAATCTATCTGGTAAAGGTTTCACTAATGCAACACCTGCAGTATGGGCTTTACCCGAATATTTTAGTAAATTGTACTCCGACGCAGAGCTTTCTGCTACAGAGCTTAAACAAGCTATTAAAAGTGATGATATCGATAAAACCGCTCTTGCCATGTGTAACTTAGGAAAGGCTTGTGGTACATGTCATGCAAGTTTTAGAAGGTTATTAACAAGCCAGTTAGCTAACGAAGTAAATGGCTGGTCTGGAAAGTATATTCAAAATTGTAATTAATTATTGTAAATTTGAATCTTTTAAAACATATTTGCCATCTTTTAAACCTTCAAAAACTGAACTAATTTGTGGATGAGAACATGGATCAAGGTTTTCATCATGTAATAAGTTCTGTTGTGAAACGTAGGCAATATAGGGACCATCATCGTTTTCAGCAAATAAGTGGTAAAAAGGCTGATTTCTCTTAGGCCTTATATCTTTTGGAATTGAGTCATACCATTCTTCACTATTCATAAACTCTGGATCAACATCAAATATTACACCTCTAAAAGGATAATATCTATGCTTAACTAATTCTCCAATGGTAAACTTAGGACTATCTAATTTTTTTTTTTCAATAATCATTTAGAAATTATAATTATAAATTTATAATTTTCAATATTCTAATTATATATTATATTAAATATTTAATTTAAGTGGAGATATTATTGAAATTTGGAATAGGGCAACCTTTAAAAAGATTGGAGGATAATAAGTTTCTAATAGGAAACGGTTTATACAATGATGATATAAGTTTTAAAGATCAAGCTTATATGCATATACTTAGATCACCTTTCTCTTTTGCAAAAATCACCAATATAAATTTTAAAAAAGCAAAAGAACTTAAAGGTGTTTTAAAAATTCTTACCAATGATAGCATAAAAGACATGAAAATAAATCCTATGTATCCTGGATTCAAAGTTAAAAATAAAGATGGTTCTGAAATGATAGAAACGTACAGACCTATTCTTGCTGAAAAGAAAGTTAGATATGTAGGTGAGCCTGTTCTTGCTATTATTGCTGAAACCATTGAAATTGCTGAAGAAGCAGTAGATCTTGTTGATATAGAATATGAAGAATTTAAAAGTACTACAAATATAAAAAATGCTATTGAAAATCATGCACCTATAGTTAGAGATGAATTATCTACAAATATATGTTTTGATTGGGAATTAGGTGACATAGAAGAAACCAAGCGGGCTCTAAAAAAATCAAATCATGTTATACAAATTGAATTAATAAACAATAGGTTAATACCAAACCCTATGGAATGCAGAAGTACTATAGGTCAATATGATGCAAAATCTGACTCTTTTAATCTCTTTTGCTCTAGTCAAGGAGTACACAGTCTTAAAAGAAAATTATCAAGTATATTAAATGTAGAAGAAAAAAAAGTTAATGTTTTTACTCCAGATGTTGGTGGTGGTTTTGGTATGAAAATTTTTAATTACCCAGAATATGTTCTTACTCTTGCTGCTTCGAAGTTAACTAGTAGAACTATTAAATGGAGTGCAAAAAGATCTGAAAGTTTTTTATCTGATATTCATGGAAGAGACCATGTAAGTAGGGCTAAATTAGGGTTTGATAAAAACTATAATATTACTGCTTTAAAAGTTGAAACTTTTGCAAATATGGGGGCATATATTTCAGATTTTGGAGTTTTTATTCCTACTTATGCCGGTACAGCTATGTTAACAGGATGTTATAAAATTGCTAAAGCTTATGCTAATGTTAAAGGTGTATTTACTAATACCAACCCTGTCGATGCGTATAGAGGCGCAGGTAGGCCTGAGGCAGCTTACTTAATAGAAAGGTTAATTGATAAGTCAGCTAAGGAACTTAACATTAGTCCTTTAAAACTTCGAGAAATTAATCTAATTGACAAAGAAGACATGCCATATAAAACAGCATTAGGTCATACCTATGATAGTGGAGACTTTAAAAAAAACCTCAAGGATTGTATAAATATTTCTAATTATAAATCTTTTCATGAAAGAAAAAATGCATCATTAGAAAAAAATATGTACAGAGGTATTGGTATTTCTACATACATAGAAGCCTGTGGAGGTGGTGGCCCAGAATATTGCTCTTTAAAAATTGGAGGCAACGGCCAAATAGAAGTAAAAATAGGTACTCAATCTAATGGACAAGGCCATGCAACATCTTATGCTCAAATAGTCTCGCAGGTTTTAGATATTGGTATAGAACAAATCAATGTTATGCAAGGAAATAGCATTGAAATCCCAAAAGGTTCTGGAACAGGAGGTTCTAGATCAATGCCTGTTGGAGGAAATGCGTTGTACATAGCCTCAAAAAAATTTTTAGAAAACTCTAAAAAAGCTTTAGTAAAACATTTAAACACAGAATCTAATTTGATTAATTACAGTAAAGGCTTTTTTGAATTTAATAATAAAAAAATATCATTTTCTGATCTCACCCAACTATTTGATGCAAACAAAATTTTAAATGTTGACGCAGAATGGTCTCCTTATGAAGGAACTTTTACCTATCCTAACGGCACTCATATTTGTGAATTAGAGATAGATAAATATTCAGGCATAGTTAAAATCTTAGACTATACAGTTGTAGATGACTTTGGAAAAGTTATTAATCCATTACTATTAGAAGGCCAGGTACATGGAGGAATAGCCCAAGGAATAGGACAAGCCATACTTGAGGAAACTATTTATGAAAATGATACTGGACAGCTTTTAACAGGTTCTTTTATGGATTACGCAATTCCTAGAGCAAGTGATATGCCTTTAATAAAATTTTCTTATAATGAAGTTCTTTGTAATACAAATCCTTTAGGAATTAAAGGAGCAGGAGAAGCTGGAGCAATTGGTGCTCCTCCTGCTGTCATAAATGCGATTTGTAATGCTTTGGATATAGATCATATAGATATGCCAGCAAGGCCCCAGAGAATATGGAATATTTTATCCAAAAAAGGTTTATCTTCAACTTAGAAATCTAAAACTAATTAAGCAAACGCTTCTTCCCATGTACCCGTAGTAGCAGCCTTTGAATATTCTGTTGCTCTATTTTCAAAAAAATTCGTGTGTTCTACTGCATTTAACATTTCATCCATCCATGGTAATGGATTTGTATTTATTTTATAAATAGGCTGTAATTTTAATTGGTTTAAACGAATATCTGCCATATATCTCATATATCGTTTTACTTCTTCAGGTCTGAGCCCTTCCACTTTTCCTAATTCAAATGCTCTATCAATAAAAGCGTCTTCATGTTCTATCATAGTATTACAAGCTATATAAAGATCTCTCTCTAATTCTTCTTTGTTTATTTCTGGGTTTTCACTAACGAAAGTATTATAAAGTTTAATAATTGATTCTGTATGCAGGCTTTCGTCTCTTGCTGACCAGGTCACTATTTGTCCCATTCCCTTCATTTTATTAAATCTTGGAAAATTTAAAAGAATTGCAAAAGTGGCAAATAACTGTAAGCCTTCTGTAAAACCTCCAAATATTGCTAAGGTTTTTGCAATATTTATTTTTGTTTTAGTGTTAAATTTTTGCATATAATCGTATTTATCTCTCATTTCTTTTATCTCGAGAAATGCTGAATATTCTACTTCTGGCATACCTATTGTGTCTAACAAATGAGAATAAGCAGCAATATGAATAGTCTCCATGTTAGAGAAAGCTGACAACATCATGCACACTTCTGTAGGTTTAAATACTCTAGAATAATGACTCATATAACAATTATTTACCTCAATATCAGATTGAGTAAAAAATCTAAAAATTTGGGAAAGTAAATTTCTCTCAGGCTTTGTTAATTTTCTATTCCAATCTGAAACATCATCAGCTAAAGGAACCTCTTCAGGTATCCAGTGAATTCTCTGTTGCTGTAGCCAAGCATCATAAGCCCATGGATATTTAAATGGTTTATAAATTCTTTTTGTATCTAATAATGACATTTTTCCTCTCTACTTTATTGGCAAGATAAACATTCATCGTAATCTAATTGACTACCATAAGGTTCCTCGCCTTCATTTATTTTACCTTTTATAGGAACTTCAGTAGTTTTTTGATTATGCGAAACCACTTCAGCTCTTTGAATAGATAAAGACCTTAAATAATACAAGCTTTTTACTCCTCTTTTCCATGCTGAAAAATGTATCATATGAAGGTCTCTTTTACTAACATCTGGTTTTAAAAATATATTTAGTGATTGAGCCTGACAAACATAAGGAGTTCTATCCCCTGCCAACTCTACTACTCTTCTTTGATCAAGTTCAAATGCTGTTTTAAAAACTGCTTTTTCTGAATCATCTAAAAATTCAAGATGTTGTACAGAGCCTTTATTAATGGTTATTGAAGACCAAATTTCTTCATTATCTTTTCCTTTTTCAACTAATAAGCTTTTTAAATGAGGATTCCTGACATTGAAGGAACCTGATAAGGTTTTTTGAGTAAAGCTGTTAGCTGCTATTGGTTCAATTCCTGGCGAAGCTCCTCCACAAATTATTGAAATAGAGGCTGTAGGTGCAATTGCAATCTTATTTGAAAATCTCTCATTTACTCCATAATCTTTTGCATCTGGACATGCTCCTTTTTCAAAAGCTAAAACCGTAGATGCTTTATCTGCTTCTTCTTTAATTTTAGAGAATATTCTCTTATTCCATACTTTTGCCATAACTGAATCAAAGGCTATTCTTTTTTTCTGCAAAAATGAATGAAATCCCATTACACCTAAACCCACACTTCTTTCTCTCATCGCCGAGTACCTTGCAGACTCCATTGTATCTGGAGCTCTAGTAATAAAATCTTCCATTACATTATCTAAGAATCTCATTACATCCTCAATAAAACCATCTTCATTATGCCATTCACCATATTTTTCTATATTTAATGATGAAAGACAACAAACAGCTGTTCTTCTATTTCCATCCTTGTCAATTCCCGTTGGAAGAGTAATTTCACTACATAAATTTGACATTTTAACCTGTAACCCTGCAAGTTTTTGATGGTTAGGAATGGCTTCATTAACCTTATCTATGAACAATAAATATGGCTCACCTGTCTCAATTCTTGCTGTAAGAAGTTTAATCCAAAGAGACCTTGCTTTAATTGTTTTTTGGACAGATCCATCTTTAGGACTTTTAAGAGACCACTCCATATCTTCTTCAACAGCCCTCATAAATTCATCTGTAATAACAATTCCATGGTGAAGGTTTAAAGCTTTTCTGTTAGGATCTCCTCCTGTAGGCCTTCTCAAATCAATAAACTCTTCAACTTCAGGATGCCATATGGGTAAATAGCATGCCGCAGAACCTCTTCGAAGACTACCTTGGCTGATTGCTAATGTTAAAGAATCCATAACTCTAATAAAAGGAACTACACCTGAGGTTTTCCCAGCTTGACCAACTTTTTCTCCTATTCCCCTTAAGTTACCCCAATAAGATCCAATACCTCCACCTTTAGAGGCTAACCATACATTTTCATTCCATAAATCTACTATACTATGAAGACTATCTCCTGCTTCATTTAAAAAACACGAAATAGGAAGACCTCTATTTGTACCTCCATTTGATAGAATAGGGGTAGAAGGCATAAACCAATGCTTTGACATATAATCGTATAGTCTCTGAGCATGTTCAGCATTATCAGAAAAATAGCTGGCCACTCTTGCAAACATACCCTGATAATCCTCATTAGGAAGTAAATACCTATCTTTTAAAGTGGCCTTACCAAAGTCTGTAAGTAAAATATCTTTAGATTTATCTTTTTGAACCTTAATTCCTGGTTTAATTTGAACAATATTTAAAATATCAGAGTTCTTTTTATTTTGATTCTCACTGTGTGCAAAGTTTTTTAGCATATTTCTCACTTTTCTTTATCCACAACTGTTAATAATACTTTGTGGATATATTACTATATGTTGTGTTTTATTTTTATTATTAACTAAATATTGCGTATAAGTTAGATATAGTCAATACAGAAAAATTAATAAATATCACTTTAGAACATATATAGAACAAAATCAAACTGTTTTTAATAAAACATTAACTATTTTTAAAAAAAATACCATGTTATATATATTAACATTGTATGGTCAAAATAGATAAAATTTATACTAAAGGTGGAGATAAAGGATTTACTTCTTTGGTGGGAGGCAAAAGAATAAAAAAATCTTCTAAAATAATTGAAGCTATAGGGAATGTTGATGAACTTAATGCGACATTAGGTGTCGTCATAGAAAACCTAAAAGTAAGTAATAAAAAAGTTTTAAGAAATATTCAAAATGATTTATTTGACCTTGGTGCTGACCTAGCAACTCCTATTAATAGAAAAAAAAATACTATTAGAATCAAAGCTGAACAAACTTTGTATATTGAAAAAGAGATAGACAAAATAAATAAAAATTTAAAACCTCTAAAATCATTTATTCTTCCAGGTGGGAATAAAGTATCTTCACTTATACATCTGGCTAGAACTATTAACAGAAGATGTGAGATAAGTATTGTAAAACTTAATGAAACGCATAAAATAAATATAGAAATATTAAGATATATAAATAGATTGTCGGATTATTTGTTTGTTTTAGCAAGACAGAATAATAAAACAGAAGTACTATGGAAACCTTTAAAAAATAATATAAAATAACATGCCTATTAAAAATAGAATATCAAAGTTTGAAAATGAAATTACACAGTGGCGTCACTATTTTCATGAAAACCCTGAACTAGCATATAAGGAAAAAAATACTGCTAAAAAAGTTGTACAACTTTTAAAAAGCTTTAAAGTTGATAAAATTGAAACCGGTTTTGGTAAAACTGGTGTAGTTGCTACAATTGAAAGTGGATCTGGTAAAAGTATTGGACTTAGAGGAGATATGGATGCTTTACCAATAACAGAGGAAAATACCAATACTAAATATTGCTCAAAAATTAAAGGAAAAATGCATGCCTGTGGACACGACGGACATACTGCTATGTTATTAGGAGCGGCAAAGTATTTATCTGAAACAAGAAACTTTAAGGGTAGAGTTGTTTTAATATTTCAACCTGCTGAAGAGGGCTATGCAGGTGCAAAAGCTATGATAGATGATGGCCTATTTAAAAAATATCCGATTGATGAAATTTACGGAATGCACAATATTCCAGGTTTAGGGAAAGGTATAATTGCTGTTGACGAAGGACCTAAGTTAGCCGCCGCAGATAATTTTATAGTAAAAATTTTAGGTAAAGGTGCCCATGCCGCTATGCCCGCTAACTCTATTGATCCAATATTGTGTGCTTCGTCTTTGATACAGAACTTACAATCTATAGTATCGAGAAACGTGAACCCTAAAGAAACACTAGTGGTTACAGTTGCTTCAATTAACTCAGGAGAAGCTAATAATGTTATTCCCGATGAAGCAGAACTTACAGGCACTATTAGATATTATGATAAAGCAGTAGGTACCTATGCAAAAGATAGATTCAGTAATATAGTAAAAAATACATGCAAATTATTTGGTGCAAATTCCAAAATAAAAATTAAATCAGGTTATCCTCCCACAGTTAATCACCAAGCGAATAGTAAATTCGCTTATGAAGTAGCTAAAAAAGTAGTAGGTATGAAAGCTAGTTCTACACAAATTCCAATGATGGGGTCAGAAGATTTTTCATATTTTTTAGAAAAGGTTCCGGGAGCTTTCGCTTGGATTGGAAATGGTAATTCTGCTCCACTGCATAATCCAAAGTATGATTTCAATGATAGTATTTTGACTACTGGTTCTAGTTACCTTGCTAGTTTAGCTGAAGAAAAACTCAATAAAAGCTAAATAAAGTATTTCAGAAGAAATGAGAAAAAGTCTTTCCAAGAATGAAATAAGAAAAAAAGCTTCCGATTATCTATTAAATTACTGTGGTAGCCTTAATCAAAATGAAAAACTTCTTTTAATATATGATGAAACTACAGAAAATTTAATTCCATTATTAGAAAACGCGGCTGCTAGCGTCACTACATTTATAGAAAAAACCAAAATAGAAATACTCAGTCAACACGGATTAGAGCCACCCTTAAACGTATCGAAAAAAATGTTAGAATCAAATTTAATCTTAGCTTTAACACATAAATCTCTTGCTCACACTAAAGCTAGAAGTAATGCCTGTAATAAAGGTGCTAGATATTTAAGTTTAGCTGAATATTCTTTAGATGTTTTAGAAAATGAGGCAATTTTTGGAGTAAAAAAAAATAAGTTAAGTCTGCTAAAGAAGATGGAAACTATATTAAATGAAGGCAAAATAGTAAAAGTAAAAACTAACCTAGGCACAAACCTAGAGTTAAATATTGATAAAAGAATTGCTAATAATTGTCCTGGGTTTGTTCAAAAGCCTGGTGAATTAGGATCACCTCCAGATATGGAAGTTAATATAAGTCCTATCGAAGATTATAGTTTTGGAAAGCTGATTGTAGATGGGTCAATAACACACCCAAGATTAGGCCTTCTTAAAAACCCTATTTCTTTGGATATTTTTAAAGGCAAGATAAGTAAAATATCTGGAATGCAGGAATCTAAAGAATTAAAAAAAATATTTAACGAACTTAACAATCCTAAAACCAAAGTTTTAGCTGAATTAGGAATTGGTTTCAATGATAAAGCAAAACTGTGTGGCAATATGCTCATAGACGAAGGAGCAGCAAATTGTATACATTTTGGTTTTGGTTCAAACTCTACAGTAGGTGGTAAAAATGAAGTTTCTTTTCATTTGGATTTTATTGTTAAAAATGCCAACTTATTTGTTGATAACGAATTAATAATTAAAGAAGGAAAACCTTTAATATGAAGACTAATTTAGTTCCTTTTGGCAAAGGTTTTAATCAAATTGTAAATACTTATAATAACAAAATAGCATTTATAGATTTTGAAACTAAGAAAAATTTTACTTACAATGAAATTAATATTTTAACAAAAAGATGTCTTAGTTTTTTACAAGAAAGTGGATTAAAAAAAAATGATGCCTTTCAGGTTATTTTACCTAATTGTCTAGAGCTTTTAATATTATTTTTAGCTGCTGGTAAAGGTGGATTCAATATTATGCCTTGCTCTTATGAGTCTACTGACTCAGAGCTTAATCTTTCTAATAATATAATTAATTGCAAATTAGTAATAACAGAAAAAAAAAATAAAATAGATAAAATCTTCCATAAAAGAAATAAAATAAAAAAAATTAGTTTGCAATGTGGTTTTACCTGGCTACCAAAAAACTATAGCTTATTAAATAATGAAAATGGTAAATTATATATTATGACAAGCGGCACTACTGGAAAACCTAAAGCTATAATTATTTGTCTTGATAGATTATGGTCTAGTGCTTTAGCTTTTGGAGAACATTACAAAGAACTTAATTCAAATTCATGCATATGGAATTACTTGCCTATGTCTTATTTAGGAGGTCTCTATAACCTATGCTTTATTCCTTTAAGTAGGGGTAGTAAAATTATTGTATCTAAGTCTTTTGATAGCCTGATGGCATTAAACTTTTGGAAAACAGTTGCACTTTATAAAATAAATGTTTTATGGTTGGTTCCTAGTTTATTAAAATTGCTACAAAAGCTTTCAAAAAGATCGAATATCCAAGAAAATAAAAAAGTAGCCTCATCAATTAAATTTAGCTTTTTAGGGACTGCTCCTATTTCTTTAAAAGAAAAAAAACTCTTTGAAAAAACTTTTGGTTTTCCACTATATGAAAACTATGGTCTCTCTGAAACTACCTTTATTTCTGCCGAGAAAAGTAATGACCATAAAAGTAGGGCTGACAGAACAGTAGGAAAACTTTTACCATATGTTGAAACAAATTTCAAAAAGAACTCTAAAGTTCAAAATGAACTAAAAATAAAATCTCCTTTTTTGTTTTTAGGATATTTAAACGAAAAAGGAGAAACTTCTTTACCACTAGATAAAGAAGGATATTTCAAAACAGGTGATATTTGTAATATAAAAAATGAAATCATAAAATTAAATGGAAGAGTTCGAGATATCATAAAAAAGGGTGGCTTTTTAATTCAACTTCGAGAAGTAGAAGAAAGATGTAAAATAGTTGATGGAATAGAAGATATTGCTGCTGTTCCTATTCAGGATGATTTTTATGGAGAAGATTACGTTTTATTTTTTTGCAGTAATTCTGTTGATATTACAAAAAATAAATTAAATAATTATATAATGATTAATTTTAATCAACGAAAACATCCAAAAGAAATCTTTTCTATAGCCTCTTTGCCTAAAACCAAAAGCGGAAAGACAAAGAAAGTCGAACTTGCAAAATTTGTCCCTTACTACATGAAAAATAATATAAAAAATAAAAATTTTAATTTTAATATTTCAGATAAAGTTTCTAAAATTAAACCTGCATCTTCAATAGAAATAAATCAAATTGTTTATAATATGAAAAGAGCTGGAGAAAGTGTAACTGCTCTATCTTTAGGAGAAGCATTCTTTAAAATTCCTCAATATGATTTTACAAGGTTAGATTTTAAGAAAGGGTATCATTATAGCGATACTGCTGGTATTCCTGAATTAAGAAAAAAGATTGCAAACCATTATCAAAAGAATTATCAGGCTCCAGTATTTGAAAACGAAATCATAATATCTGCTGGATCTAAACCTTTAGTTTTCATGGCTATGATAACAATCCTTAATAAAGGATCAGAAGTATTAATTCCAGAGCCTGCTTGGCTTAGCTATGAAGAACATGCTAAACTTTGTGGAGCAAAAATTAAATTTATTCCTTTCAACATTGAAGTTAAAAATTATAAAAGATTTATAACCAAAAATACTAAATTATTAATTATTAATAATCCAAATAACCCTAGAGGCAAAGTATATACTGAGGAAGAACTTAGAGAAATATATGAAATAGCAATAAATAAAAATATTTTTATTCTAATAGATGAAGCTTACTCAGACTTTGTATATAAAAGTTTTAAATCAATGGCTAACATTGCGCCTGATAAAAAGGGTATAATAATAGTAAATTCTCTTTCAAAAAATCTAGGAATATCTGGTTGGCGAATAGGGTTTATTATCTCTTCTCCTGAAATTAATAAACAAATTCTTAAATTAAACCAGCATATTATAACCTGTGCTCCAACAATTTTAAGCATGTATGTAGATAAGTATTATGAAAAAATATATAAAAATACTAGTAAACAAATAATGAGTTTATTAAAAAAAAGAATAATCATTCAAAAATATTTAGAAAAAATAAACTTAAAATTTTTGAGTGGCGATTCTACTTTCTATTTTTTTATTTCAATAGAAGGATTTATTGGAACTGATGTAGACTTTTCAAACTATTTGCTATATAACCATAAAGTTTCAGTGGTTCCTGGCTCTGCTTACGGTGTAAGCACTAATAGATACATTAGAGTTTCTTTTGGAACAGAAAGTGTAAATTCTATAAAAAATGCTTTAGATAAAATAAAAACCGTAATAAATATAAAAAAAATTAATCGCATAGATTTAGAAAAGAAAATTAAAGTTTGGGCTTTTTAATTTGAGTAAAAAAAATATAGCTATTGAAAAAAATTTAAAAAAAGTTTTTAAAAAAATATTTAAAGGAAAAACTGAAAATTATAGTAATTTTTCAGAAAAAGAAGAAAAAATTTGGGATAGCTTAAAAGGAGTAAATCTACTTTTAGAAATAGAAAAAACTTTTTCTGTGAAAATTTCTACTAGTGACCTGCAAAACTTTAACTCTTATAAGAATATAAAAAAAATATTGAATCGACAAATAAATGAAAAATAAAAAAAAATTTTTAATTGAAGGCAAATTAGTAAAGTTTAGAAGCCCTTCCAAAGAAGATGCAAAAGGAATTTGGAGTGAGTGGTTTAATAATTTAGAAAATTTAATTATGTTGGGAAGAGTACCATTACCAAATACTCCTGAACAGCAAATTGCCTACATGATTGAAAATCAAGATGACTCTAAAAGAGTTATTTTTGTAGTTTGTACAAAATCTAGCAGTAAACCTATTGGTGTTGTTAGTTTAAGTAATATAAACAGATATCATCAGAGTGCTCAAACTGGTCTTTTGATTGGAGAAAAAAAATATAGAAATTTTAAAATAGCATTGGAAACAATGTCTTTGTTAACTGAATTTGCTTTTATGCATATGAATTTAAATAGATGTGATGCTAGCGCACTTAAAATTAATCCTCAGAGTTATTTACTAAATAAATTTTTAGGTTGGAGAAAAGTAGGAGAAAAAAAACAAAGTCATTATCACAATGGCACTTTTGTAGATTCTATTTTATATGAAATTTTAAAAAAAAATTGGGTTAATTCAAACAAAAGACCCAATTTATGAATTTTATTCAACAGTTTTTTTTTAAATTTTGATATAATATTGTATTAAATTAAATTTTAATACATAGGGGTGCTAGTTTAGCTGAGAATAAACCCATTGAACCTGTCCGGTAATTCAGAAAGGGAAACATATGCAAAATATAAATGTAATAAGTCAATTTTCATCAATTATTATAATTTTAATCACTAGTGTATTATTCGCGATAATTGGAATATTTTATTCAAGAAAATTTTTAGATCTTAACAATTACCTCGTAGCCAATAGATCAATAGGCATATTTCCATTAACAACCAGTTTTATCGCTTCAGCACTTGGTTCTTGGATTTTATTTGGCCCAGCATCAGCAGCTAGCTGGGGAGGGATTGGAGCTGTAATTGGATACGCATTAGGGACCGCTTTTCCATTTTTTCTATTAATTTATTTGGGGAAAATATTTAGATCTCAGTTTCCAAATGGAAAATCATTGATAGAAGTTATAAGGTTAAAATTTGGGAATAATCTATTTAAACTTATTTTACTTTTATCATTTTTTTATATGACAGTATTTTTGATAGCAGAAGTCACAGCTGTTTCAATTTTAATTAGATATTTATCTGATACAAGTTTATGGGTTACATCATTTATTATTATTACTTTTTCTATGATTTATACACTTTATGGTGGTTTACGAGCTTCAATATTTACTGATAATGTACAATTTATATTATTATTATTTTTATTAATTATAACTTTTTTTACTATAATCTTTATACAGGATTCAAACTTCAATATTAACATTATTAGAGAAAATAAACCTTTACTATTAAGTGCCAATTATTACACCAATTATACATCTGGAATAACTTTTTTTATTGCTGTAGCTGCAACTAACTTATTTCATCAAGGTAATTGGCAAAGAGTTTATGCTGCAAAAAACTATAAAGTACTAAAAACTAGTCTAATAATATCTTTTGTATTTAGTATTATTATAGTATTTTTTATTGGTTTCTGCGGATTAATATCAGTATCTTTAAACTTAAGTATAAACCCTGATCTTGCATTTTTTTCATTGTTACTAGATAGGCAAAATATTTTTATTGTTGTTATAATAGTTTTTTTAGCGATTTCCTTAACTGTAAGTAGCATTGATACTATATTAAATGCTGTTTCCAGTTTAATAATAGTTGATGGGGAAAAAACTTTTAATAAAAGATTTAATACTAAAAAAGCATCTAGATTTTTTATAGTTTTATTATCAATAGTTACTTTTTTGATCTCTTCACAAGGTATAAGCATTTTATATCTTTTTCTGTTAGCTGACTTATTTTGTTGTGCTGCAGTAATAAGCGTATTTTTTAGTTTTTATAAAAAACCAATAAAAGACAGAGATATTTATTTTTCTATTGTTTTAGGATTAATTGGAGGGCTTATGTTTTTTCCAACACCAGATTTTTCTAAATCATTATTAATTGGTATTTTATTACCAACTAATATTTTTCCTGAATTTATATCTAAATCATTGCTTTTTTGTTCTTTTTTTATTGCTACCTTGCTTCCTTTATTAACTTTAAAAATTGCTTTTTTACAAAAAAATAGAAATACTCAATGCAAACACTAAGATAAATTAGTTTAACCTATTAATTATCTGTTCGTGAGGTCCTATTGCAATAAAGGTTTATTAATTTATTTAAATATATCAATTAAAAATAAAAAGATTGTATACCTTTGGTGTATAAAATTATTTTCTTAAAATGAAACAATCTGATAAATTCACATTAGCTCTTTGCTTAGAGTACTGGAGGTGCCCAGGGGTGGGATTGAACCACCGACACTGCGATTTTCAGTCGCATGCTCTACCAACTGAGCTACCTAGGCACAAATATTAGAATAATAAAATTACTTTTATTGTCTACGCTTTTTTAAAGTTTTTTTTTATAAAGTGGTTTATTTTTTGATATCCAATCAAATAAAGAACCTTCATAAAGTTTTGAATTCCTGTTTTTCATTAATTCATATGATACAAACCAATTTATTGAACTTTCTAGACCTGAATAACAAAAGAATATAAGATTTTTATCCAAATCTATTTCTGAATAATCATAAATTTTTTTAAATAAGTTTAAATTATTAAATCTTAACCCTCTTCCTTCAAGAAACCATTTAGAAGGAATATTTATTGAGGATTCTATAGTTCCATACTTACTAAACCCTTTTAATTTATTAATACCTAAATAAAAATCATTTTCTCTAGAATCTACTAATAAATAATTATTTTTCTTTCCTTCAATTATATCATTGCTGTCAGCTAAAATACTTTTATCTATATTTGCTTTGTAGCTTATATTATTAGGCTTAACTTTAAATTCTCCTTCTTCTATAAATAAATCAAATTTTTTTTTAAAATATGGATAACCTCCATCTAATATTGATATTTTCTTATGCCCTAAATATTTAAGGGTGAAATAAATCGCTGTAGTTTCTGCCATAGAATAAATATCAGTATTTTTTTTTGGATATAAAATAAGATGATCGGCATTACCAATACCCAATTTTTTTAAAATATTTATTAAAAATTCAGGTTCTGGCAAATACATAGGAACTTTTTTTATATTATCTCTCCATCCATCTTTATAAAAATTAGTGTATTGAGAACACTGTATATGTTCTACTAGGTAAGAGTTATATGATGAACCTACTTCTATTAATTTAATATTTTCTTTACATAAGTTTTGAGATAACCAAGTAGCACTTACTATGGGAGATGCTTTTAAAGGTATAATAAAAAATAAAATAATTATATAAAACAGAAACTTCATCAATATATAGTACTAATTTTATAATCAAATACTATAAATATTTATAAAGTTAGTATTTATAAGTTTTTATTATAATAATTATAGATAGTAATTATTCTCAATGAAATTATTATAATTTATATTATTAACTATTAAAGGGAGAACATTATGTGGAAAAAACCTGAAATTCGCGAAGTAGCTGTTGGTTTAGAAATCAATTGTTATGCATGCGCAGAGCTTTAAGCTTTGAGTAAATAATACACCATGTTTGTTGTCTCCTATATATTTTAATCAAACTTAAATGTTTATTAGAGTCTTAGGAGCAGCAGCAGGTGGAGGATATCCCCAATGGAACTGTAACCATCCAAATAGCAGGTTAGCTAGAAATAAAAATTCTAACGCAATTAAAAGAACACAGTCTTCTATAGCTGTAAGCTTAGATAAAAAGAAGTGGTTTATATTAAATGCTTCTCCTGATTTAAGACAACAGCTTTGGGAAAACCCGGAACTAATGCCCGCAGAAAACGATCCTCTAAGATATAGTCCGATAATGGGTGTGTTTCTCACTAATGCTGATGTAGATCATACTGCTGGTCTTATAAATTTAAGAGAATCACAAGCTTTTAATTTGTATGCTACAGAAAGAGTAATCAATGTGCTTAATAGTAATAGTATTTTTAACGTATTAAACCCTAAATTTGTTAACAAAATTCCGATTAAGCTTGATAGCTACTTAGAATTATTAAATGCTGATAAAACTGCAAGTGGTATTAAAGTAAAAGCTTTCGCAGTCCCAGGAAAAGTTGCTTTATGGTTAGAAGACGCAAATAAGGGGCCTAATTTTGGATCTGTTGATGAAGATACAATTGCACTAGAAATTTGTAACGAAGAAACTGGAGCAAGTTTCTTTTATATTCCTGCTTGTGCATATGTACCAGATTGGCTAAAAGATAAGCTTAACAATACAAATTTGCTATTTTTTGATGGAACTCTTTGGACAGATGATGAAATGATTAAACAAAAAGTTGGAATTAAAACAGGTAAAAGAATGGGGCACATTAGTATGTCAGGAGAAGAAGGTTCACTGAATATTTTTAAAAACGTAAAAATAAATAGAAAAATATTTATACACATTAATACTACAAATCCAGCCTTGTTAAATAATTCATCGGAAAGAAAAGTTTTAGAAAATGCAGGTTGGGAAGTTGCATATGATACTATGGAGATTGAGATATGATAATGCCAGCTCCATTTTTTCCTGGCCCATCTAAAGAGTATGAAAATGATAAGCCTCTTAAAAGACAAGAATTTATTGATGCACTGGTAGAATTAGGGAACCAAAGATACCATAGCTTACATCCTTTTCATAAATTATTACACAATGGAAAGCTAAGCCTTCCACAAATACAAGCCTGGGCCTTAAACAGATTTTATTATCAATGGTCTATTCCAAGAAAAGACCTAACACTAATGGCTAGAATAAATGATGTTAAACTTAGACTAGAATGGCGTTCCAGAGTTATAGATCATGAGGGTGACATAGATGGTAGTGGAGGTATTGCTAGATATTTACAATTATGTGAAAAACTTAACCTTGATTTAGAATATGTCAAATCATGTAAAGGTTTGCTTCCTGCAACTAGATTTGCAGTAGATGCCTATGTTAATTTTGTTGAAAACAAATCATTATTAGAAGGAATTGCCTCTTCACTAACAGAAATATATGCACCTGCCATACATCAAGAAAGGATTACAGGCCTATCTAAACATTATGAGTGGGCAGATGATTATGCTTTAGCGTATTTTAAAAAAAGAATTAATCAAGCCAGAAGAGATGTTGAATTTGGTAGGGAATGGGTAATTAATAATGCTATTTCTAGAAGTGATCAAGAGGCCGTTTTGAATGCTGTAAAATTTAAAACTGAAGTTTTATGGGCACAACTTGATGCTCTTTATCATTCATATGTTGATCCAGGTAATATACCTCCAGGAGCATTTGTTCCAGAAGGGTTGAGTAAAAATAATTCATGAGTAAATTGATACAATTAAAAATTGAAGATGTTCCTTCATTACCTAGGCACGCAAAACTTAGGTTTGACAATGCAAGAAAAAAATGGATTATTAATGCTCCTGAAAGAGTATTTGAGTTAGATGATATTGCTGGAGAGGTAATGCAATTAATAAATGGAAAAGATACTTTAAAACAAATTATTGATAAGCTTTTAGTTAAATATGAAGATGCTCCTAAGGAGCAAGTAACTAATGACGTGGTAACTATGTTGCAATCTTTAGCAGATAAAGGGTTTTTAACAAATGAATGATTTAAATAAAGATAAGAGCTTTAGTACTCCAGAAAAAAAAAGTAAAACGCTTATACCATATGCAATGCTTTGCGAGTTAACACATAGATGTCCTCTTTCATGTCCTTACTGTTCAAACCCAGTAGAATTAGAGTTGAAAAGTAATGAAATTAGTACTGATTTATGGAAAACAGCTTTGTCTGATGGAGCCAAAATAGGTATTTTACAGGCACACTTTTCAGGAGGAGAACCGACTGCTAGAAAAGATTTAGAAGAACTAGTAAATCATGCTTCTAAAATAGGACTATATACCAACCTAATTACCTCCGGTGTTCTTATTAATGAAGATAGGTTAAAAAAGCTTTATGATGCAGGCTTGGATCATGTTCAAGTTTCTATACAAGATACTGATCCTAATAATTCTGAAAAAATTGCTGGTTTTAAAGGGCATCAAAAAAAAATAGAAACTTGTGGTCTAATTAGAAAAGTTGGATTGCCTTTAACGGTAAATGCTGTAATGCACCGTCAGAATCTTCATAATTTAAAAAATATGATTGAACTAGCAGTTGAATTGGATGCTGAAAGACTTGAAGTTGCACAAGTGCAATATTATGGGTGGGCCCTTAAGAATCAAACTGCATTCCTGCCAACAAGAGAACAATTAGATAAAGCAACAATTATAGTTGAAGAAGCAAGAATAAAGTATAAAGGTATATTGGCAATTGATTATGTTGTTCCTGACTATTACGCAAAAAAACCTAAATCTTGCATGGGTGGATGGGGTCGTCAATTCTTAAATATTACCCCTGCAGGAAAAGTTTTACCTTGCCACGCTGCTGAATCATTAAATTTTTTAAATTTTGATAATTTGAAAGAAAAATCATTAGCATGGATATGGGAACATTCTGAATCATTTAATAGATTTAGAGGAACTGATTGGATGCCTGAACCTTGTCAATCCTGTGATAGAAGAGAAATTGATTGGGGTGGCTGCAGGTGTCAGGCATTTGCCTTAACAGGTAATGCAGATGCTACTGATCCTACCTGTGAATTTTCTCCATATAGAAATGTATTGGAAGAGCCCCTATCAAAAGCT
>CACMKJ010000003.1 GCA_902614225.1 Rhodospirillaceae bacterium | reverse complement strand
AAAATCTCAAATAAACTCATATCATCTTTCCTTTTTTGTTTGCGTATTAATAATATGCAGTATGTGGTTAAGTATAAACTATTCTTTCATACCTTTAACAAAGAAATTGAAGATACAATCAAAGTAGATAATGGCTTGTCTTACTTTAATGGAGAGAGAAATTGTAGTGTTTATAATGAAGCAGACGCAGTAGATTATGTTAAAGCTATACATAAACTAGGTGAGATAGAAAAGCTGTTTAACGTGCCACAGGAAATATATGATAGTGAGTATGGAGAGGTAGGAGCCACTTCTCTGAAGATATTAAGATGTTGGATAGGTTAATATTACTTTAATTGGTGTTGGCATTAATCTATACCCAGTATTTTATTTCTCATCTTCTGTCTTTCTTCGTCAGTAATAATTTTATTTTTATATAACTCTTCTACTTCCTCTAACTTGATAACTTCGTCTTCATATTCTTTTTTACCTATATACTTACCATTTCTCCATTGACCTTCTTGTATTCTTCCATCTGGAAAAGTAAAAGTTCCTTGACCATGCTTTTTACTATCTTTAAATTCTCCTATGTATTTAGCTCCATCAGCCCAAGTATAAGTTCCTTGTCCATTCTTTTTACCATCTTTATATTCCCCTACGTATTTATTTCCACTAGTATGAGTATAAGTTCCCTGTCCATTCTGTTTACCATCTTTAAATTCTCCTGCGTATTTATCTCCCTTAAATTCATTGTCAGCTAAAAAATAATAAGTTCCTTGTCCATCAGGTAGTCCATATTTAAACTCTCCTACGTATTTATCTCCAGCATTAAAAGTATGAGTCCCCTCACAGTTATCCCAATGTTCTATTATACTTAAGTCATCTCCTTTATGTGGAGAACCTTTACACTCAGGCAAAGCCCAAGCAGAGGAAAAAGAAAAAAGGAATAGCAATATGAGTAAGTATTTCATTCTTTCTTATTTGTTTTAAAGCTTTTACAATTTTTAGAATATAAAATTTTATTAGTATTCACATCCTGTAATTGTAAAGTAAATTTTTTTAAATAGAACTCCTCTTTTGCAATGTAACAAATAAAATAATAGGTGCTAAATATCTCTGTAGAGGATTCTTTCATATTATAAATAAAATTATTTTCTTCCCATCTTGAAGGCTTCCATCTCTCCAACATAGCCTCTTTTTGCCTAAATGTAATCATTGGAGAAAAACTATACATTTTTTTGTTCAAAAAATAATGACAAGTAAATATAAATAATACATTAATAAAAACTAATGGAAGAAAGTTTAATGTAAACTTTTTAATTTGTATATTTTTGCTGTAACTTTCAAATAAAAAAACTACTGTACCCAGAAAACTAGTAAACGTTAAGAAAATTAGTAATTCAAATGTAGCTATTTCCCATGGAGAGTTTTTAAACTTCAGGTAATAGGTTATTGAAACTATAAATAAAAAAGCTAAATGAACCACAGACTTTAATCCTCTAAAATATTTCTAACTAAACCTTGTTCTTTTAACTTTCTAGCTTCTCTTAAAGTATTATAGCAATTTAATTGAACAGTAGATTGTAGTGCTAAGTTATCACTTTCTTCTATTGGTTTATCATTACTATTGTATTTAATATTATTAGCTTTCAAAAAGTTACTTAATGTTTCTGATTTAACACCAAAGTTTATATTCTGTGGAATAATTGTTGTATCACTAATCATTAAAGGAGTGCTAATACTTGATACTGCTACACCTACAAGATTGCCATTCTTATTTAAAATAGGACCACCACTATTTCCAGGTTGTATTGGTGCATCAATTTGAATTAAAGAATAATTATTTCCTGGACCATTAAGAGAACTGACTATTCCCTTTGTTACTTTTAATCCACTACCTAATTTATTAGTTAAAGGAAAACCATAGACTTTTATATCCTCTCCAAACTTACTTCCACTACTAATATTTAAATACTTAGTATTTTCTGGAATACTTATTTTAATTACTGCTAAATCATTTACTGTATCATTAGCTATTAAATCAGCTTTTAATATTTCGTTATTATATATTGCATCTACTTCTCTGCATACACCAGTAACGTGATTATTAGATACTATATAGCCTGAATTATTAATTAGAAATCCAGTACCTGTTCCTAAAAGTATTATTTTATTTTCATCTTCAGAGATTTGTTTTTCTTTTTTACCAGGAACTGTTTTTTCTTTTTTAACTAGTGCTGTTTTATCTATACATTCGTCTATATTTTGACTGTGATTAACTTTACAAATTTTGTCTTCATATTCGTAATCATAAGACACGTTCCAAAAAGTTTCATAACAGTTATAGTTTATAATTCCTTGTCGCTTCAACTCGTTCCTAAAATTTTTCATGGATTCTGTTCTAGTGCCTGTCGAATTATTTATTGGGTCAGCTTCATTTTGACACAAGAGATGCATTATTCTACCTGGATGTGCACCTATTAGTTCTTTTTCTGACCATCCCTGACAGCCTGTCAAAAATAATACTACCAACAAAAAAATAGATATAATTATATTCATAAAATAATAATAACTGAATTAACTAACTCTATCAATTATCTGTTCATAGAAACTGACTGCCATTTTTAAATTAGCTAATCTAGTAGTTATTGTTTATTAAAATGTATTTTAGCTTTGATGCATTTGTAATAATTAATTTTTTCTATTCCTTCTACTACTAAAAATTGTTTATCTTCGTTTTCATCTTTAGTAAAATAAACTTTTGGTGTTGGATTATTATCTTTATAAAAGTCGTACCAATCTTCTAATGCTATTTCACATAAATCTCGTGATTTAAAAATTCTACTTTCCTTAAATATAGGAATACTTTCTGGAAAAGTGGTAGAGATAGAAAAAATTATCATTGAGTAAAGAAGCATTTAATTTATCAAGGAAAATGAAAGAGTAGAAAAAAGGAATAGCAAGACGAGTAAGTATTTCATTTTATTTAGTTAAAAGCATTTTCATTTCTATTACTCTCCAAGCTTTAATATGAATTGTATTAGCAACTATTGGGTCTACATCTTCTCTACACTTTTCCTTTATTTTAGAAACTATAATATCTAACTCATGTAGAGTTAAATCATCATAACTGTACACATTTAGTAAAACATTATCAAAAGTATTAAGAGGTTTATTTTTAAAAAACTTATTAGCTAACATATTGTTAGCACATTCTATAGCTCTGTTCTCTCCTGTGGCGTTGGATGTAAGTATACTAGCATATTTAATTTTCTTTATACTTTTAACTAAGTCTTTGGGCTCTATCTTTATTCTTGCTTCTTCATGAATTAAATCATAAACAAAATTAAGAGTTTCTACATATGGATTTTCATTCTTCATAAATAATATTATAGAATATGTTTAAGTTCATTCCATTCTTTTTCTTCCATACTATCTATAAAACTATCATTTGTATCTACAAACCTAATTTCACGACCTTTATCGTCAGATACATATTTAGATTTATCTAATAGTTCTTTTAAAGTCATAGTCATTAATTTCTCTTCTGCTGAAGTGCCATCTTCAGCTTCTAAATCTATTGTGCCAGTTAGCATACTTTTCCAGTCAAATTTATAAGAATTCATTATAGCTCCTCGTGTTTTTTTATCTATAATTTATCATGAATTAAAAAACCTACACGCATAAATATTTTAGATTACAAAATGATATAAAAAGCCTATACATTTATAGGTAATCTAATAAGGCAATTGATAGTATTAAATTATTTAGGTAGAATAAATATATGCAATTTTTAAGGTTTATAATTATATGCGTAGTAGGTTGGTATATTGGAACTACTGTTGTTAAATTGCTTACTAATGCAATTAAAAAAGAAGAGAGCTTACCTTTAAATCATAATAATATTTCAACAGAGACAGAAATCAAATAAATTAAATTTTTAAATAGATAAAGACTTAACGTACTATTGTTCCAAGTAGTTGTTAAATGAAAACAATAATTGATTTAACTAATCCTATCAATTATCTGTTCATAGAAGCTAACTGCTTACTTATATTTTTTTTTATAAGCTTTATGAAGGAGTGGAATGATTTTATATTGTTCTACTTCTTCAGCAGTCATTAATCCTTTATGATAGTAATTAATTAACTCTTCTTTACTAGCTTTCTTAAGTTTCTTGCTAATGTCATCTTCTCTCTTAGGTATGTCTTTATCTTGGATTTCATCACCAACCATAGCCTTATGTATAATTTTGAATCCTTGTCTATTATCTTTTACCAGTCTTGCTATGTAATGACTTGTAGCAGTCTTTCCTTGCTTTATGTGTCCAGTCATAGCATCTAATTCGCTCTCAGTATATCCACACATATTACCTATAGTAGTAAAAGTATGTCTCAAAGTATAAGGAGAAAAAGACTCAGCGACTTTAAGTTTAGGCATTCTCTCTTTAATAGCAGTAAAGCCAGACCTAACATTCGATACTGGTTTATTAATAAGTGGAGCACCTCTTAGCTTATAGTTATTTGCACCTATGGAATGCAAGTCAGCTTCGCACATAAAGATATACTTAGGCATTTTCTTTTTCTTTGGCTTATCATCTTCTTCAAATATATCTACACTAGCAAGGTTGACTATATCACCTTGACCTATTAAAAGCTTTTGAAAGTCCAATATCTTTTTAATCATATCTGTAATAGCTATTGCATAAACTTCTTTTCTTTTTCTTGTAGACTTATCTAATACAAAGAAAGGATTTGGATTATATTCATTACCTTCAAGATAAACATTTTTCCATTCTAATTTCTTTGCTTCGTCTGGTCGCAATCCAGTAAGCATTAAAAATTCTATAAAGTTTACTGCTTGCACTAAAAAGGTTTTATAAAATATTTCTTCTTTATCTTTATAATGTTCTTTTTCTTTTAATTGTTTTTTACTTTCTTTGCTGACTCTTGTTTTATTGATTAAACCTCCTAGACCTTCTCTAAAAGAATTAGTAACTCTTAAAAATGTTTTTATTTCTGAAGGTAATAGATGATTATCAACTTTAGGTCTATGTACTACTTTAATTAAATCAGTTAAGGGGGTACAAGGAGAGTCAGTTAATACTTTTATTCTTACTAGGTAATTAAATACTGACCTCAAGTTTACATAAAATAATTCAGCAGTTCTAAGTTTCTTTTTATTCTGACTTGATGATGTTTCCAAATACTTATCTAGTATCATCTTAGTAGTAATTTTACTTACTGGTATATCGAACCAATTAAGACAAACTCTCTCTAGATTTTTTCTTCTTTCTTTAATCCACTTTTCAGTATTGCTATCAGTGCCTCTCTTTACTTGGTCATACTGCTCTAATGCTTCTAGCAATGTCATAGTTTTATTTTTAACTAATGCCTCTTCTTCTTTTTTATATTGATTAGGATTTATTCCATTGCTCATTAATGATTTTATATCTAATGCTTTTTGACTAGCATTGATTAAAACCTTATCTAAATTTCTGTCTAACTTATTTACTCTTGCTACTGTTGTAGATAATGAACCAGTAGTCTTACTGCCTTTAATTCTACCTCTAATTAAAAGAGATATAGAGCTGTCTGAATTACATCTAGCATAGAAGCCTTGACCAAAACTAACCTCTTCTTTTGTATCTAACTTTTTAATCTCTTGTGCTCTATACATAATACAACATTTTAGTTATTTTCTTTTTTGCAGTACAACTGCAATACAACAATTATATCTGCAATACAACACAATACAACAAATAAATCTTATAGTATTTGCTAATAAAGGCTAGTTTTGTAGTGCTTTGAGAGTGGTTAGGATTTGAGACCTCTGATTACAAATCAGTTGCTCTACCGACTGAGCTAATCCGGCTAGATATTACACTATTGTATATATATAATTACAATAAATCTAGTCTCTTTTAATTATACATAATAAAACATCTCAATATATACAAGATTTGAGGCATTAGGTAAATAAAATAAAAAACATATAACAAAGTGATATCTGTTATTATTTTCGCGCGTCCAGGAGGTTTCTTATTTGATAAAACGTGATAGCTGCTGCGCATGAAACATTAAGACTATTTATATTATGAGAGTTTATTGGTATTTTTACTAAAATATCACAATTTTTTTTTATCAAGGTACGAATGCCTGAACTTTCAGATCCCATAATAATTAATATCTTATCAAAGTTAAATTTTTCTTTTTTAATATTATTTAATATAAGTTCGGTATCTAGTTCTAAACCTATTATATACCAGCCTAGTTTTTTTAACTTTTTAAATGTAACGCTAGTATTTCCAAAGTTATAAATATTTATATGATCCAGTCCACCTGAGGCTACTTTAGCTATTGTTTGAGTATCTTTAGGTGTTCTATTTTTTTTTAAGAAAATATCTTTAATATCAAATGCAACAGCTGATCTTATAATTGCCCCTATGTTATGGGGGTCGTTTATATCTGAAAGTAAAATTGAAATATTGCTTTTTAAAGCGCTTTTATTTTTAAAGAAGCTATCAATGCTTGATAGTTCTAAAGGTTCAACAAGGACGGCAATGCCTTGATTGATCCTAAAATTAATTAATTTATTAAAATAAGAGGGTTCAAGAATTTTTATATCAATATTTTTTTTACTAATAAATATTTTCTCTTTTAACGTTTTAAGGTATACTTTCTCTTTGTTAGAATTTATTACTAGTTTTAGTATTCTTCTATTTGGATTTAGTATAGCTGATATTACTGGATGCTTTCCGTAAATCCAATAGCTCCTTGTATTCTTTATTTTTTTTTTATTCATAGCTTCTAAAAGTTTATTGTAAATTTACAATTAAAAATAAATTTAAAAAAATATAAAATTTATAAATTTCCTAATTACTTGAGATTAAAACCAAAAAGATTATAATTGATTATACTGTTTTTATTTTTAATCTCAATTAATAGTGATATTTATAATACTATAGTATAGTTTAGGATTTAAATTATTTAATATGGCTAGTTATATTAATGATAATGTTAAAGTTGAGCAAATGATTGACATCATTAAGAAATCATTTGAAATTATTAATTCAGCTTCATTAAATCAAAAATTTTTTAAAGATGATGGAACTGTAGTTACACAAGCCGATATTGATGTTAGCAATTACATTAGTATCAAGTTGAGAGATTTAGATAATAATACTGATGTTATAAGTGAGGAAAAAGAATTAGAACAAAATTGTTTTTTAAATCATAAATATTGGCTAATAGATCCAATAGATGGAACTAATAATTTTGTAAAACGAGGTAATGAATTTACTGTTAATATTGCTTTAATAATTAATGGTATCCCTGAGTTTGGAATAATAGGGCATCCTCCATCAAAAAAAATATGGTATTCACTTCAAAAAAAGTCTTATTTGCTTGCAAATAATAAATTAAAAAAACTATATGATATGAAAAAAAATATAAAGAACCCTTTAATTTTATGTTCTAGAGGGTTAGATGTAAAAACTGAATTATTTTTAAAAAAAAATAATCTTTTTAATATAAAAAAATTATCTTCATCTATGAAGTTTTGTATTCTTGCTGAGGGTAAAGCAGATATATATCCAAGATTTGAATCTATAAGTAAATGGGATATAGCAGCAGGGGATGCTATTTTGAGAGGTACAGGAGGTGCAACTATGGATATTAACTTTAATCCGATATTTTATGACACTCCTAGTCCTAAAACAGGAATGTTTATTGCCGTTTCAACAAGTTTTAATAAAAAATCAAATATTCAAAAACTTATAATAAATAATATTATCTCTTAAAGAATTTATGTTAGTAAATATTTTTATTTAACTTATTATTTTAGTAATCTATCATTACTATTTAATTATTTAGGTACTATATTTAAAAATATTTTATTTTTAAATCTATTTAATTATTAGTTTTCTAAATATCAAATTAACCTATTTTGTAATTAATAATATACACTACTTGCATATATAAAATTGATTGATATTATACAGTTTAATATTAAGCACGGGAGGGGTGGCCGAGTGGTTAAAGGCAGCAGACTGTAAATCTGCCCTCATTTGAGTACGTAGGTTCGAATCCTACCCCCTCCACCATAGAACTACTAATGTTTGATTGGGTTACCAGGTTTTCAAGAAATAACAGCAACACGACAAATACATAAGATACTTTTTAATTTTGTAGTACAGGTGTAGTACAGGGGGTATTTGTGAAAGGTTAAAACCTAAAAATTTGTAGAACTTGGACACAGATAGGATTAGAACTTGGGTACTATACTAATACCTAAAACGTGCTTTGAGGTAGAAGTAAGAACTTAGGTACTAAGACTGCTTTAGGTTCCTATACATCTGCTAACTTAAAAATGGCATTTAGCTTCTATAAACAGATAATTAATAGCACAAGTTAATTAATTTATGCTTGTTTTAGTAAATTAGAATAACAATTTTTCAATTATTGCTTTGTCAGTTTTGGATGTTTTATTTTCCTATTTTAGCTCTTCTTATGCTGTCTATATATGCTGAAAAAAAGAGAATGAACATAGGGAAAAATACAAAAGAGGAGAGGAAGTATCTTCACACTATAAAGGTAATATATTTAAAAAAGGTTTAAATATTATTGGTTCCTATTCTATAATTTAACTTGATTTTAGAAATTATAACTGGTTTATGAGATAATTACTAATCTTGCTATTCCTTTTTTCTACTCATTCCTTTTCAAGTGAGATAGATCGTAAAGGTATTGATTATTTATTCAGTACTTAGATTAGAACCTCATAATAAAAGTAAAACACTTAACAACTTGAAAGTATTAATTCTTAATTTAGTGATTAATCATCATGAAGATAAGTTTTTATTTACGGTGCCTGATAAAACTTCTATTGATTATAATAGAGCAGGAGTTGCTTTGATGGAGATAGCTTCTTATCCTGATTTAAGTGATTGGGCAGAATCTGAAATTTTAACTATTTATTTAATTTACATTTATGGGTATACCAAACTGCATCTTCATGATATTGAATCCCATAAGGACACTTCATGCCTATCATTTTTTTATATTTTCCTGTTCCTGCAACATAAGTATTAATGCCTCCACCTGTTTCAACAGAATCTGATTGTCTGACTCTAGTAGTCCAAAACTTTTCTCCGGTTTGATTAGTACTTTCGCAACTAAAGTACACCTCGGCATTCTTATTAATATTTGTCTTAACATATCCAATACATTTTTCTTTTCCATAATCACCCTCACTATCTTTCCATGCTCCGTTATTTCCCTTATACACTATAAATTTAGTACCATCTGGAAATTCTATTAATTCTTCATCAGCACTAGAAATAATACCACCAGCTTCAAATAAGTAATCTTTTGCCTGGCCAAATGATATAGAAAAGAATAATAGCAAATATAAAATATTCATCACATCAATATAATACTCTTATCATAAATATCCAAATAGAAATCTGACATTACTTCAGGATAATTTTCTTTTAACTTTTTATCTCACACTCTTAATAGATAGAATAAGATGTTTTTTAGTTCTATAGCATAGATGTGTATCTAATTTTTCTAGTAAAATTTTTAAATTTATTATTTTATATATTTTTCTATTTGATATGATAAAATATGTCTTGGAATGAATTAAAATTAGCTTTTAATCAACTTAGCTACTCTGCAAAAAAAAACAAATTTTTAGAAAATGAATGGGAAAAATTTGAGATTTTAGCAAAACAAGTTAATAATAATTGTCCAGATTTTTTAGTTAATTTAATGAATAGCTTAAAAAAGGTTGAGAAAAAAAAAAATAAAGGTGAAATATTTCTTTTAGATCATGGATGTGGTTCGGCATTAAAGTCTTTTTATTTAATTGCTCTTGGATATACAAATATTTATGGAGTTAATAAAAATGATGATATTGAATATTTAAACCTAATTTTAAGAAAACAATTTTTAATTTCAGAAAAAAGATTCTTTACTACCGATGGGAGAGTTTTACCTTTCAAAAATAATAAGTTTGATTTTATATTTAGTTTACAAGTACTTGAACATGTTCAGGATAATTGTATAGATCTATACTATTCAGAAGAAGCTAGAGTCTTGAAAAATAATGGCTATGCATTCCATGAGGTTCCTCATCTGCTAGTTCCTTATGACTCTCACTCTAGAATTTGGTTTGCACACTGGTTTCCTTATTTTCTTCAGCCTACCATTTATGGCGTGTTAAAATCTATACAGAATAAAGAATTTTTATTACATGAGGGAGCTAAAATTGCTAAGAAATATAATGGAGAATTTTTGAAACTAAGAACACCTAATTTTCATTATAAAAAAATATCAAAATATTTGGGATCATTTAAAGAATTAACTTTAGAAAGGTTAGTTAGTAAGGCTAACTTTAATAATTATGATAAAGATAATAGCCTCTTTGTAAGAAAAATTTTATATTATTGTTTTAGAATTCCGATTTTCGGTAGGCTATTAGCTAAATTACTAAAAAATTTTTTTATGTTACAAACCTTGTCAAAAAAAATAATTAAGTAATTACTTTAAAAATTACTAAAAATAATTAGTATTTATAGAATTAAAGTAAAATAAATATAAACAGCTCTTAAAAAATGAAAAAGAAAAAGTTACAAAAAGTAGTAGTTCAGGGTTTGGGTTATGTAGGAGCTGCTACTATGGCTGCGATATCATTAGCAATGAATGAAGGTAATAAACCTAAATATAAAATAATAGGCTTAGATTTGAATAGCAAATTAGGTAGGAATAGAATTAATTTACTAAATAAAGGTTTTTTTCCATTTAAGTCTTCAGATAAAAAAATGCTAAAGGCTATAAAAAAAGCCTCTAAAGAAGAAAGGCTATTTGCCACTTACGATACGATTTGTCTCAAAGATGCATACGCTGTAATTGTTAATATACCTTTAGACATAAATTTTAAAAACAATGAACCTTATGTAAATTTTACTACTTTTAAAAAGGCCATAGAAACTATTGCAAAAAATATAAGCCAAACATGTTTAGTATTAGTTGAAACTACAGTTCCTCCAGGTACTTGTGAGAAAGTAATAATGCCTATATTAGAAAAATTTTTTATAAGAAGAAATCTTGATAAAAATAAAATTAGATTAGCACATTCATACGAGAGAGTCATGCCTGGACCACAATATATTGACTCAATAATAAATAATTGGAGGGTTTATTCAGCAAATAATAAAAAAGCAGAAAATTTTTGTAAAAGATTTTTACAAAGTTTTCTTAATACTTCTGACTTTCCATTAACCAAGTTATCATCAATGACTTCATCTGAAACTGCTAAGATTATGGAAAATAGCTATAGATCAACTAATATAGCTTTTATAGAAGAGTGGGCAAGATTCTCTGAAAAAATAGGCATTAATTGTTATGAAGTAATAGAGGCAATAAGAAAAAGACCTACGCACAATAATATAAGGGTGCCTGGATTTGGAGTTGGTGGATATTGTTTAACTAAAGATCCTTATTTTGGAAAAGTATCAGCTGTACAATTATTCAAAAATAAAAATCTAAAGTTTCCTTTTAGTGAGAAAAGTTTAAAAACTAATAGGGCTATGCCACTAGAAAATTTAAAACTTTTAAAAGTACATATAAATTCACTAAAAAAAAAAAAAATATTAGTCCTGGGTGCGGCTTACAGATCAGAGGTTGATGATCTAAGAAATACACCATCAGAAGTTTTTATAGATGAACTAATAAAAAGTAAAGCAAATGTTTTTGTTCATGACCCTTATGTAAAGGTATGGAAAAACTATAATATACTAAATAAATTTCCAATTTCTAATAGGTTTGAAATTATTATATTAGCAGTTGCACATAACTTTTATAGAAAATTAAATTTTCTAAAATGGTTAAATAAAAATAATAAAATAGTTTTAGATGCAAACAATATAATCAAAGAAAAAATACGTAAAGAGTTAATAAGTCGTGGTAATACGATTATTACAACTGGTAGAGGAGATAAATAGATGAAAGTTCTTATTATTGGTGGTGCAGGTTTTATTGGTCTAAGTTTAGCAAGACTTCTAAATAAAAAGAATTTTAAGGTTGACATTCTTGATAGTTTTTCTAGGGGCAAAAAAGATAAAGAGCTTATATTTTTTCTTGATAAAAACAAGGGTAAATTAATTGAAAAGGATCTAAATAAATTAGAGGTTAATGAACAAATGTCTGATGACTATGACTTTATTTTTCATTTTGCTGCTATACTGGGTGTGAATAATGTGATATTGAGTCCATACAAAGTTTTAGAGGATAATGTCAAACTCACAACACAAGCGATAAGTATTGCGAAAAAGCAGAAAGATTTAAAGTGTTTTATTTTTGCCTCTACAAGTGAAGTTTATGCAGGAACATTGCGGCATGGTTTATTAAAAATACCTACGGAAGAAAAATCAATTTTAGCGCTATCAGAACTAGATAATCCAAGAACTTCATATATGTTATCTAAAATATATGGTGAAAGTTTGTGTATACATTCAAAACTACCTTATTTAATTTTGAGACCACATAATATTTATGGACCTAGAATGGGAATGTCTCATGTAATACCACAGTTAATGCGTAAAATTTATAATCTAGAAAATGGTAAAGATTTAGAAGTATTTTCTCCGCTGCATACAAGAACTTTTTGTTTTATTGATACAGCAATTGAGCAAATCTTTAATTTGGTAATGAATAAAGATACAATTAACCAAGCTTTTAATATAGGGTTAGAAAGTCCAGAAATAAAGATAATAGAGTTAGCAAGAAAAATTATTTTTGTTACTAAAAGAGAAGCAAAAATAAAGCATATGGAAAATACTATAGGCTCTCCTTCTAGACGATGCCCTAGTATGAAAAATACCTTTAACTTTATGAAAAATATTAATACCATCTCTTTAGATCAGGGTTTAGATATTACTTTTAGGTGGTATAAAGAAAATAAATACTTTTAATAAAGATCAATTAGCGTTATTTTTCATATAAACTAAACTGAATAAATACTAAAATATACTTAATTTAAATATTATTTTGTATTAATATTATTATAGAAATAATAATAGTTAAATGTGAGAAAATATGTTTGAAGGAAAAAAAATAGGTAACGAAAAAGACTTTGCTCAAGAAAGTATTAATTCGCATGTAGATCAAAGGAAAATAGAAGAGTTATTATGTAAAAATTTTTCTTTTTTAGAAAAGTTATTCTCTTCATCAAAAGACAAATATGAAATTTCTTTGCTGAAAAATTTGAAAGAATTTAACAAAATTAATTTTAGTTTAAATAAGCATGAGGAAATTTTTTGCAATGCTCATATTAGTAATTATAAGAAAATTTTTAATTATTTAGTTTTTAGATTTAAGTTTAGATCAAGTGGGAAAGAAAAGTTATTTTTTAAAGTGCCTTTATATTTGTTAGTAGAACCTGTAAGTGCCTGTAATTTGAAGTGTCCATTTTGTTTTCAGTCAGATAAAACTTTTACTACGAAACCATTTATGGGAATAATGAATTTTGAATTATATAAAAATATAATTGATGAGGCAGATAAAATTGGAGTAAGAGCCATTACTTTAGCAAGCAGAGGTGAGCCAACTATGCATAAAAATTTTGTTGAAATGGTAGAATATCTTAGAAATAAAAAAAACATTTATGAATTTAAAATTAATACAAATGCTTCTAGGTTAACAGAAAAATTATGTCATGCAATTTTGAGTAGTGGAGTGACACAAATAGTTATCTCATCAGACCATTACATTAAGGAGCATTATGAGAGATTAAGAGTAGGAGCCATATTTGAAAAAATAGTTCAAAATGTAGATATGTTATATAACATTAGAAAAAATTTTTATAAAGACTCTATTACAGAAATAAGAATATCAGGCGTAGATAATGATAAAAACTTGGATAGAAAAAAATTTCACGATTTTTGGATTAAACGTTCTGATCAAGTTTCAGCTTCATTTCCAATAGAAAGATATAATACTTATTTAAATAATAAACATCCAAATATTAATGACCCATGTGAAAAGCTTTGGGACAGAATGTATATATGGCATGATGGTGTAGTTAATCCTTGTGATGCTGATTATAAAAGCTATTTAAGCTACGGAAATATTAAAAATAATAGCATATCAAATATTTGGAATGGAGAAGCTATAAATAAGTTAAGAAAAGCTCATTTAGCGGGAGATAGAAAAAAAATTAATCCTTGTGATAGATGTGGTGTGGCTTTTGATTAAAACTATTACATTTATAGGTGATGGAATTCATTCTAAAAGAATTCAAAAAGTACTAAAAAAATATAATTATGAATTTAGCATATATAAACCTAAAACTTCTAATTCAGGTGAGATAAATAATATAAATACTGTAGAGGCCTCAGATATAATATTTATCTGTTCTCCTAATGAAACACATTATAAATATATAGAAAAGTATAGAAGACATAAATATATTTTCTGTGAAAAACCCCCTGTGAGTAATATTAAAGATTTAAATAAACTAAAAAAAATGAATACAAATAAAATTTATTTTAATTTCAATAATCGCTTTTCTATTTTGGGTAAAATATTGAACAGTATAGACAAATATAAATTAGGTAATCTAGTATACGGGACTGTAATTAACTCTAAAGGTTTAGCATTTAAAAATGAATATAAAAATAATTGGAGAGCCAAGAAATCAAGTTGTCCTAAGGGTGTTTATGAATTAGTCACTATTCATGATATCGACTTACTAAACTATTATTTTAAAATTAAAAAAATAAATAAACCAAAGCTTTTTAATTTATCAAAAGTAGGTGATAGTTATGATAGTGCAATGGTGAACCTAGAAATAAATAGAAATATTAGTGTAAATGTATTTTCAACTTACTATTCTTCATTATACGTAGAGTGGTTGCTTATATTTACTAATGGTGTTTTGCATAAAGTTAATAATAAATTATTATTACGTGGACCTACTTCTACATATGACAAGAACGGTTTTTTTAAGGTTCCTAAAATTTTATTCTCTAGTAATTTATCTGGTGAAAGTGATTATAAAAAATCTTTAGAAGATAGCATTTTATACTTTTTGGTTTCCGCATATAAAGGAAAGAATTTTTCTGAACACCATTTTAAGTCAGCTATTGAGTCCAATAGATTAATGCTAACTTAAGCAGAATATAATTTAATATAATTAACTTATTTTGTGAATATATAAAAAAATTATTATTTAAAAAAGTATTTTATTTAGTAATTAGATAAACTTAAATATGGTAAAATAAATTTATTGATTTTCTCATAACTGAAAATATAAATATGTTGAAAATGATTAAAAGTTTTTTTAAATTGATTATTTAAATATTATGAATATTTTTCTTAAAATTTATAAAAGACTTATTATAGGAATTAAATTCTATATTAGAGTTTTCAAGCTTAGAAAAAATTTGTACGAGATAGACAGAAAGTCACCTTTCTCAGGAGCACTATCAGCAAAAGGGTATGCTTGCTTTAATATATCTAGAAAGTCAGTAAAGCTATTATCAAATTTATATGATATTAGTAAAAATAATGAAAATGAAAAATATAGAATTTCTATAGAAAAAAAACACTATACGGCTTTCAATGAAATTTTTAAATTAGCTGAAAAAGAAGTAATAGAATATTTAGGAAATAAAGTCTTTTTAGATGGCATTAATTGGATGGTTTCATCTAAATTTAAAAGTCATGAAAAATTAAGAAAATCAAACTCAATAAATTGGCATACAGACAATGTAGGCGCCAGGATAAAAATGTTTATTTGCATTAAGGGAGATGGTTCACAACCAACGTTAATTTTACCTAATTCAGATAGAATACCTACAACTATTTCTTGGTTGAAGTCTATTTTAATAGAGTCATTTAGGTGGTTTGGTATTGAAAATAAAGTAAAACTGATTGGTACAAAAAAACTAATACATGTTGAAGGAAGTGTAAATTTATTAGATACTCAACTCCTGCATAGAGGTTCTTATGAAAATGCAAGAAAAGAGCGTATTTTATTATCATTAGAATTTTCCATTCCAGAAAAACACGCTATATCTAGAGGCCCTATAGGTACTAAATATGGATATAATTCATTTAAATTTGATAAGGAACTTATCAATATAAATTCTCTTAAAAATCTATTAGATCCTGAAAGAGTATATAAAAAAGATAAATTCGTTTTTTATAACGAAAAATAATTGCAAATAGCATTAAATTGTTTAAATATGTTTATTTTAAAGTGAAAGTTTATTATATTCAAGTATGGATACTCCTAAAATTAGAATTATTCCCAAATTAGAAATAAAGAGTAGTAATGTAATAAAAGGAATCAGAATGGAAGGTTTACGTGTAGTAGGTAAACCAGAACTTTTAAGCGAAAAATATTATTTAGAAGGTGCTGACGAAATAATATTTATTGATACTGTTGCATCACTTTATGGAAGGAATCATTTAATAGATTTAGTTACTAAAACCGCAGAAAATATTAAACTACCTTTATGTGTTGGAGGAGGTATCAGGAGTTTGGATGATGCAAAGACTTTATTAAGGAATGGAGCAGATAAAATTTCTATTAATACAGGTATATGTAATAACTCAAAATTAATAACAAATTTAGCTCATGCTTTTGGATCTCAATCTGTAGTTGCCTCAATTCAAGCAAAAAAATTAAAAGATAGTTGGGAAGTATATTGTAATAATGGTAGAGAAAAAACTGGTAAGGATGTCTGTAGTTGGAGTGTTGAAGTTATAGAAAGGGGAGCAGGCGAAATTTTATTAACTTCTATTGATCAAGACGGTACTAAATTAGGTCCAGATTTTGAATTAATTGAGAATATTAAAAATAAAGTTTCTGTTCCATTAATTGTTAGCGGAGGTATTAGAAATGTTGATGATATTATTCAATTAGCTAATATGGGAGTGTATGCAATAGCAATAGCTAATATTTTACATTTTGATTTTACTAATATAGATGAAATCAAACTTCAATTAAAAAATATGAACATGAAAACGCGTATTGCTAGGAATAACTAAAATGCGAAGTTATGGAGTATTGGATATAGGGTCAGGAAATTTATATAGCTTAATGAGAAGTTTAAAACAATTAGATATAAGAGGTACTATAGTTAATCGACCAGAAGAATTAAAAAAATTAGATGGGCTATTTTTACCCGGAGTGGGTGCCTTTAAGTCAGGAATGGATACATTAAATAAAAATCATATGTTAGAGCCTATTATTGAATATGTTCAGGTTGGCAAGCCTTTGTTAGGTATATGTCTGGGTATGCAATTATTATTATCAGAAAGTTTTGAATTTGGAAATCATAAGGGTTTAAACTTTATTAAGGGGAAGGTAAAACCAATTATAGCTAAAGACAAATGGCCTGTTCCTAATATTGGATGGTGTGAAGTCAAAATATTAAGAAAAAAAAATAACTCACCATTTAATAATATAACTTGTAATAATGATTTTTACTTCATTCATTCTTATTTCTGTGACTTAGATGATCACACAAACATAGTAGGTGAAATACGCTACGGCGGACAAAATCTTGCTGCAATTATTAGTGAGGGTAATGTTCATGGATGTCAATTTCATCCAGAATTAAGTGATAACCTTGGTTTTAAAATATTTGAAGATTTTGTTAATTTATAATTCAAAGGAATCTTAATGAGTAATAAAAATAAATTTTCTTTGTATGGTTTACCAGAAAAAGTTGAACATTGTTCAAAATGTTTAATGACTAACCAAAAACCTTTTTCTGTGAATGAAATGGTACATGGAGTAGAAGTTAAAAAATTTGGTCTTGATATTCATGAGGATGGATTATGTTCTGCTTGCCATTATGCGGATAAAAAGAAAGATAAAATTGATTGGGAAGAAAGAGAAAAATTATTAATAGAAAAATTAAATAAATATAGAAGAAATGATGGAAGGTATGATTGCGTTGTTCCAGGTTCAGGAGGTAAAGATAGTGGAATGGCATCACATATTTTGAAGTATAAGTATGGAATGCATCCATTAACAGTTACTTATTCTCCTTTGTTATATACTGAAGAAGGTCTAAGAAATATGGCAAATTGGATTAATATAGGTGGATTTGATAATATTCTTTTTACTCCTAATGGTAAAGTGTCTAGAATTTTAGCAAGAGAAGCTTTTGATAATTTATTACATCCTATTCAACCATTTAAATTTGGATTAAAAATATATCCGATAAAGGTAGCTATGCAATATAACATAGATTTAGTTTTTTATGGAGAACCTAGATCGGAATATGGCAGTGAAGATCCTAATAAAGTAGATAAACCTGGGTTTGGTGAAGAATTTTATTCTATAGATAAAGATCAGAGCGAGCTTTATATTGCGGGCATGCCAATTAATGAGTTGAAGAAGAAACATAATTTATCAGATAATGATATAGAACCATATAGTGCCATACACTTTGATAAATTAAAGAGTAAAAATATCCAAGTTGATAATCTTGGGTGGTATTTGAAGTGGGATCCACAATCAGCATATTATTATGCTGTAGAAAATTGTGGATTTCAACCAGATGACCAGCGTACTGATGGAACATATGGAAAATATGCCAGTATAGATGATAAGTTTGACTCTTTGCATTATTTTTGTCATTACATAAAATTTGGAATTGGAAGAACTAGGCTAGATGCTAGTCAGGAAATAAGAAATAATCATATAGATAGAGAAGAAGCCATTTTATTAGCTAAACAATTCGAAGGAGAATTTCCTGAAAGATATATTAATGATTGTCTACAGTTTTTAAATTTAAAACGAGAAGAGTTTTGGGAAAAAATTGATCATTTTAGATCACCTCACCTTTGGAAAAAAGAAAATAATAAATGGATTCTTTATCAAGAACTTAAAGAATTGTTATAAAAAATTATTATAGAATGAGTATTAATCATAAAAGTCCTAAAAGTGTCATAATTGTTGGATATGAAATACTTCATTGGTTGTATCTTATAATCATTCCTGTACTTAAAAAAAAATATAATTGTAATTTTGTAGTTATAGCTTCCGAGAGTTCTCGTTTTAATTACAATAAGGTATTGAATAAAAAAGAAGATTTGTTTATCAGTTTAGATAATAGTTTAAAAAATACTTTTTCTGAGGGATATAGTGAAGAAGTTTTTAAGGAAGAAGAATTAGCAAGGAATAATGAAACTTTATATGATTTAAATTATATGAGAGATATTATTCAGCAGGATAGACAGCTTTCTACTTATTTTTTATCACATGCTGCAAATTATATTTGGGGAAAAAATACAATCAGTAGTAATGAAAAATTAATTAAATTGATAAATGGGTATTTTAAGTTTAGTGAACATTTAATAAAAAAATATAAATTTGATATGGCTATTATTTGGCCAGTAGACGGATTATCAGCTACTTTAGCAGGTATTTTAGAAAGTAAAAATGTATTAGTTACCTTTCCTTATAATTCTAAGTATAAAAGTTATGGATTTTGGACAAGCAGTGCTTTTTTAGATAATTCTAAATTAAAGTACTATTATGATAGAAATCAACAAATGATTGACTCTAAGCAAGATGTAATGGCTAAGCCTGCATCTGGATATATTTCATTAGATAAATTAGATACAAATTATTCTAGAACAGTAGTTTTAAAAAGAATATTAAAAATAATATTTTTCAGAATAGAGTTTTTGATTTTAGATATATTAAAGCTAGATTTTACAAAAAAAAAAAGAGTAAGTATTTTAAGAAATATTTTATTTCATATACATAGTAGAAGAATGTATAAGTTTTTTAATAAATTTAGCGTCAGAGATATTAACTTATTAAAAAAGCCTTTCTTATTTTATGCACTTTCTTTAGAACCAGAATTCTCTGTTCAAGGTAGAAGCAAAGAGTTTAATGATCAAGGAGCTATAATCAAACAACTAGCGTTGAATATGCCAGCAGGCTATGAGTTAATTATTAAAGAGCATGTTGATATAGGAAGAAGAAGTAATGAATTTTATACAACATTATTAAGATTACCAAATGTAAGGATGGTACATCCCTCAATAAAAGGAGAAGAGTTAGTTAAAAAGTCAAGAGCTGTAGCTAGCTTAGTAGGAACTGTGAGTTTGGAGGCTAGTTTATTAGGTAAAAATGTAATTGAATTTTCATTACATTCCTCTTTTTCTTTTTTATCAAATATATGGACTATAACAGACTTTACAAATTTAAATAAAATTATAAATAAAGTAATGACTCCATTAAGTAAAAGTATACAGTTAAAAATCAAAAAAAATGCTTTAAAAATAGTAAAAGCTATTGAAAAATCATCTTTTGAGGCAAAGGAAACTCCATTATTTTATGGAAAAAGAACTTATTTAGATGCAAAAGACACTGAGAGAACTGTAGAACTTTTAATTGAAACTTACAATATTCACAATACTAAATAATGATTTCAAACCTTAAAAAAATTCCTAAATTATTTTTCTATATATTAATGCATTGGAAGTTTTTATATTCTAGAAATATAACGAATTATAAGGAATTAATTTTTATTATAGGGCTAGGTTTCTTAACAGTATTTTGTGAAGCTTTAGGTTTGTCATTAGTAATTCCTATATTTAGTTTTATTGAAAATAACGGGGATATAGATCAATTCATCGAAAGCTCGCTACTTTGTAGGTATGTATTTAATGTATATAATTTTTTTGGCATTCACTTAAGTTTATTATCATTATCTATCGCTGCTGTATTTTTTACATTATTTAGACAGGTCTGTAATTACATAAATACCATTGAAATGGAAAGATTAAAATGGAACGTTGATAAAAGGTTACAAATTAAAACATTTAATTTAATCATGAACAGTAATGCTGAATATATACAGGATTTTAAATCAGGTAACTTATCTAATATTACTGCTTGGGAAATACCACAAGTTGCTGCTATTTTAAGAATATATAATGCGTTTACAGTAGTTTTATTAACTGCTTTTTCTTATTTGGCCTTACTATTTTTAACTGCTCCAAAAATAACATTTTCAATATTATTATTTGTTATATTTCTTTTATTAGTCTCAAGTGGTTTTATAAGAAAAACAAAAAAAATAAGTGAGTCTAATCTTAACTATAGAAATATTTACAGAGAGTTCATTAATGAGAGGTTTATGTCTTGGAAACTAATAAGACTATTTAATAACCAATTATTAGAAGAAGATAAAATAAAAAAAATTCAAGAAAATATTTTCAAAAATGAGCTTAGGTTAGCAAAAATTTCGGCAATTATTAGTTTATTATTTATATCATTAGCAACTTTAAGTTTGTTATTTACAATAAATATTTTTGTATCTGTTTTATCTATTCAGTTAACTATTATTCTAACTTTTGGTATCGCATTTTTAAGAATTATGCCTTTAATGTCTAATTTGCAGGCAAATATTAATAATTTAATAAGGTTTTTTCCATCGTGTGTTCACTTGGAAAAAACATTTATTAATGCCTCTAAAGGCATGGAAAACATTAAATCTGGTATTTCTTTACCTTCTGTAACAAAAAATATTATTTATAAAAATGTAAGGTATTCTTACCCTAGTAGAAATGCTATGGTACTAAAAAATTTAAGCTTTACCATAAATGCAGGGTCTTTTACAGCAATAATAGGTCATTCAGGTGCAGGTAAATCTACATTAGTAGAAATGCTAACAGGATTGATAACACCTTCAAGTGGTCAAATATTATTTGATGGCATTAATATCTCGGATTTATCTTTATACTCTATTAGATCAAATGTATCATATATACCACAAGACCCTATTTTATTCAGAATGACTATAGCAGAAAATATGAGGTATGTAAGAGAGGATGCTTCAGATTCTGATTTATGGAGTGCTTTGAAGCTAGCTAATGCAGAAAATTTTGTAAAAGATCTCCCTGATCAACTAAACACTAATTTAGGTGCTATGGGTTCTAAGTTATCAGGAGGCCAAAGACAAAGAATAATCCTGGCTAGAACATTTTTAAAAAAACCGTCAGTATTAATATTAGACGAGCCTACCAGTGCGCTGGATAAAGACTCAGATGAATATATTCAGAATACTATAGCTATTTTACAAAAAAAGATGAAAATAACTGTTATTTTAATTGCTCATAGAATTTCGTCATATAAAAACTTAGATCAAATAATTAGTATAAAGGATGGTTTAATTAATAAAGTTGGTAAGGCAAGCGATTTTTTATAAATTTAAAAAAATAAATTAAATTGTTAAACAAATTTTAGGAAAGGATTTTATTATGCTAACAAAAATAAAGTGGATTTTATTATTTCCATTGAGATATATATTTTTAATGCTTGGCTATGGCTGGAGAGAATATTATTCTTTAATTATTAATAGACAAGATAGAGACATAAGCATTAAGGATATTAAAGATAAAAAACATAAAAAGCATTTTTGGGCATTAGAAATTGGTAATAAAGTAAAAGAATTATTCATCAAAAAAGGACTTAAAAAAAGTGATGACTTTTTAGATTATGGTTGTGGCTATGGTCGTATGGTGTTGCCTCTAATAAAATATTTAGATAAAAATAAATATATTGGAATGGATTTATCTAAAGAGCGTATAAGGCTAGCAAATGAATTTATTGCATCCCTAAACACTAAAGTAATAAAGAAACATAGGTTTTTTGTTTCTGTAAATAAAACCATAAAAGATTTAGTAGGTGAAATAAAATTTGATAAAATATTAATGTACTCAGTGATAAGTCATAACCCTCTTAAAGAAGTTCATAAAATCCTTTTTGAGCTAAAAAAACACCTTAAAAAAAAAGGAAAAATATTTTTTGATTATCAAAGCTCACATGAAAATATTCCAAATGATTATTTTATTTCTTTCATGGGTTTTACTTTAAAAAGATCAGTAAAAGACTTTAGATTTTCAAATAAAGATATTTCAAATGTGATGGATGGTCTTGGACTTAAATATAAAGAATTAAAAGAATTTGAAAAATTTCAGGATAGCATTACATCTAATCACTACAAGAAATTAGTTATGGTACAATTTAAAGATTAGAAAATTATATTTTAGTTTATATTGATTTAAAAGAATAAGGAATATTTTTTGAGAGAAATTATTATCATAGGGGCAGGAGGGCATGCTGTAAGTATAGCCGAAGCAGTAATATCAAATGGTGACAAAATTTTATACTTTGTAGATAAATACAAATATAAACACACTATTTTAGGTTATGAGGTTTGTAAAAGTATTAAAAAACATAAAGGTATAATTAATATTATTATAGCTTTAGGTGATAACTATCAAAGACAACAAGTATATTTACTGTTAAATAAACTTTATTCAAATATTAATTTTCCTGCAATTATTCATGAAACGGCAGTAGTATCTAAATTTTCTAAAATAGGAAAAGGATCAGTAGTGTTACAAAATGCAGTTGTAGGGTCCAATTCTATAATTGGAAATTTTTGCATTATAAATACTAACGCCAGTATTGATCATGATAGTAAAATGTCAAATTTTTCCTCTTTAGCACCTGCAAGTGTTACAGGTGGAAATGTAAAAATAGGGATGAGGTCTGCTTTATGTATTAATGCTACAATAAAACATGATGTAATTATAAACAAAGATGTAGTAATTGGTGCAAATAGTTATGTAGATAAGGAAGTAAAAAGTAATTTAATAGTTTTTGGTACTCCAGCTAAAATTATTAAAAAGAGAAGAATTGGCGATAGCTACCTCTAAACAGATAGAAATATAAACTTATGAGCATAAAATATATAAAAATAAAGGAAATTATATGAAATATAAAAGTGTAAAGTATACTACTGTGAAAATTAGTTTTTTAAAGGTTTTATGTGTTTCATTGTTTTCTGGTTTTAGAATTAGATGCAACCTTATTATAGGGAAACTAAATTTAAGAAGTAAATCAAAGTGGCTATATGATTTTTATCAGGCAAAGAAAAAAATTATGTATCAAGCTGAATTACCAGAAGAGATAATTAAAGAATGGAGAGAATATAATTACTCTCTTTTGACTCCGACTATAGAGAGAACAATTACAAAAACTATAATAACTGATGAAATTATTAATAATCATAATAATTTAACAACAAAAAATTCTAAACAACAGCGTGTAGCTGCATTTTTAAATCAATTGTTTATTGATAAAGGTAATAATATTAAAACAGTTGCAAATTTGGGTTCAAGAGTAGATACAATAAGTAACTATTTTTCTAAAAAATTTAAAGGAATTAATTTCCATTCAATAGACATGCAATCCAACCTTAAGGAAATTAATTTAATTTTGGGAAAAAGGAAGAATTGGAAAGTCCATAATGACTATGCTTTAATGCTTTTTAAGAAAAAAGTAGTTAAACCAGATATGGTAATAATGATAAGTACGTCGCCTAAATTTAGTAATAAAGAGTTATATGAATATATTAAAGTTTTTAAATACTTAGGGGTAAAGTATTTATTGTTTTTTGAACCGTGGTGGGCTTTCCCATTATCCTTTAATAGTTTAAATTTAAAAAAACCTGAAGATTTAAAAGATAATTATTCTCCTATAGGTGGACAAACAGCTGACTTTCATCATAATTATATCTCTATTTTAAATAAAAATAACTATTCACCAGTGATATGTGAATTAAGAAATGTAGAAGGTGAATTAAATTATCATGATTTATTTATCTTTGCTGTGGATAATAAATTAATTGATGATTAAAATTTAATATCTGGATTTAATTTAGATAATTAATATTTGAAATATTGTCTTCTACAAAATACTACTAAATCAAGTCTGGATTTATTACTATGTTTAAAAAAGAAAATAATCTAACTAAACTATTTTAATTATATAATGTTTAAATGAAAAAAGTTTTAAAAACTAAAATAATTATCTCAAAAAAAAATTGGAGGTTCTATTCTTATAAAAATTTAAAAATACACCTGATAGGTTATTTTTTTAAATTCAATGATACGGAGGTTATAGAAAAGCTTAGTTGTTTCTCAAAAAATAATATTATTAAATTTCTAAAAAAGCTCGATGGAAATTTTTCAATTATTATTGAAGGCAATAATTCAACATTAGCTGTAGCTGATAGAATTAATTCTTATCCATTAACATATGCAAGGCTAAAAAATGAAGTTTATATATCAGACAATGGTTTAAACTTAGTAAAAAAACTAAAATTTAATGAAAATAATATTGATTATAATATCTCTACTACATTTGCTATGTCAGGGTATACTGTAGACAATAATACTATTTTTAAAGGTTTAAAAAGTTTATTACCTGGCCAGTTTATATTGATTACTAAAAATAACTTTTCATGCTTTTATTTTTATTTATGGCAGCCATGGAAAAAAGTAAAAGAAAATAATTTTAAAAAAGAAAAAATTTTTTATTTAAATGAAAAGATAATAAAGAAATTAATTAAATCTTGTGATGGCAGGCAAATAATATTACCACTCTCAGCAGGATGGGACTCTAGATTTATTGCCTCTGGTCTTAAACATTTTAAATATAATAATGTAATCTGTGTAACTTATGGCAGGAAAAATAGTAATGATATGAAAATTGCTAAAAAGTTGTCAGAATCTTTAGGTTTCAAATGGATACAAGTTATATACAATAAAAATAAGATAAGAAATATTTATAACTCTAAAAGATACAAATTATATAAAAAATATTGTGATAATTTAAATTCTATACATTTTATGGGTGAGTATTTAATGCTCTCTGAGATTAAGCAAAATAGTGCAGTAGATAAAGATGCAATTATTGTTAATGGACAGAGTGGAGACTTTATTACAGGTAATCATATTCCAATTCAAATAGGTAAATACACTGAATCACTGGATATAGTATTAGAAGGATATATTTCAAAACATAATAAATATTGGAAATCTTTATTGACATTAGATAAGAAGGGTACAATTAAAAAACAACTTAAAAATCAAATATATAACTTATTAGGAACAAAAAATATAACTGGTAAAAATATTAATATGTTTGGTATCTATGAAACCCTAGAGTTTTACAATAGACAGGTTAAATATGTAATTAATGGAACGCGCAATTATGAATTTTTTAATTTTGAATGGAGAATGCCTTTATGGGACTTTGAATATATGCGATATTGGGAAAAAGCTCCTTTTAAATTAAAATTTCAACAAAACTATTATAAAAAAACTTTAAAAAAAAATAACTGGGGTAATGTTTGGAAGGATATAGGCATTAATCCAAAAAAAAAAATTGCTTGGTACTATAAAATAATTAGGTTTATATTCAAAAGTACTTTTTTTCTAGTGGGAAAAGAAAAGTGGTATATGTTCGAGAGAAAGTATATTGAGTATTTTATAGATGATTTGCACAATTATAGTCCTTGGAGATATATGAAAATCTTTTTTGATAAAAGACAGCATTACAGCTCCATTAGTTGGTATATCGCCGAGTATTTAGAAGAAAAAAAAGTTCAATGGGACGGGGAAAAACCATTAAAATAAAGAATAAAAAAATTTTTTCACTTTTTTAGCATTTTCAGTTGCATCAAAGTTTTGTTTTGCAAAAAAATGTGCATTCAATCTAATTTTATTAAATTTAGAGATGTTTTTTAAATAAAATTTTAATATTTGTAATATTTCTTCATTATTCCATTTACTTATCACAATCCCACTCACATTATTTTTTATAAAGTATTCATTAAGTCCTGTTGAAACAATAAACTTTCCTGTAGACATTGCTTCTATAATGTCTCTACCCCAGTTATCATTTTTTCTAGATGGACGAATTAAAATATCAGCTTTAATAAGGGCTTTTTCAGGTTCTTCAGTTTGATTCTTTACGTCAACAATATCAGAGAGATTTAGTTTTTTTATTTTATTTTTTAAAAAATTAGTATTTATTTCATTTTTTTTAAATATATATTTTTTTTCATTTCCTTTTCCAAATAATGTATATTTAAGAGGTAAGTTATGCAGTTTGGTATGATAAGCTAAACTTATAATTCTATCAGGTGCTTTATAATAATTAAATGAACCTAAATAAATAACATTATAAGTTTTTTTTCTTTTATTTTTAATATATGTAAAGCAATCAAAAGAATTAAATATTATTGTATACTTAGTTTGATAGTTTTTAACTAATTCAAAAAAATTTAATTTTTCATTTTCTGAAATAAAAATAAATGCATCAACATATCTTGATAGTTTAAAATAAATTTTACTAAAATAGTTTATGAAAGTGATGCCTCTTTTATGAATTACTATTTTTTTTTTGTAGCCAAATAACCTCAAAATTAATGCTAATATAAGTAACCCTTCATGATTAAGATGAAGTAGGTCATGGTTGGTTAATTTTATATGATTAGCTAGTTTAAATAATTTAAATATTTTGGGAATAGAAATAATCAAGTTTAATACATTACGTTTCCTTACTGGAATTAAATAATTTATATTTTTATTTATTTTACATTTTATGTTATTGTTTTTATTTCTCTTTAAAGCAGGCCCTGGACTTGCTATCCAAATTTCAGATTTTATATCATGATCTTTTAATTTATTTACTAAATAAGAAAGGCTTCTGGAAGAGCCTCCGTATCCATTTTCAATATCAATATGTAATATATCTAAAGTTTTTTTATGCATTATTAATTTTATTTGCTACATTGCTAATTATAATATAAATTAAATATTACTTTACTTTTATTGCATACAACTAACAATATAATTAAATTAGAAAGTAACTCTTTATGGATGGTATATATATTTTAGGTATACATGATGGCCATAATTGTGGGGCCTCCTTATGCCTAGATGGAAAAATTATTTCTTCCGTTTTAGAAGAAAGATTAACAAGGAAAAAAAATGAGGTTGGCTACCCCAAGCTCTCTATAGAGGAATGCCTTAAGATAGCAAATGTAGATGTTAAGCAAATTAAAAAAATTATAATAGCATCAAATTTTATGCATGAACCTTCATATTTAGTAAATATATCATCATGGTACTTAGTAGATGAAAATCAGCAAAAAATAGATAGTAATAGAAGTAAAAAATATTTAAAAAGTGTTTTTTTACAGAGAAAAAAAGAAAGAATAGACAATGTAGTAAGGCATTTGCAAGTTGATAGTAGCTGTATTTCCTTTATAGAGCATCATCTAGCACATTTAGCAGCTGCTTACTATACATATCCAAACCTTAAAAAGGATGAAAAAATATTAGGACTAACTTGTGATGGAGCTGGGGATGGTCTATCTTCATCTGTTTCAATTTGTACTAATAATAAAATTAATAGAATAAGTCATACAGATAGACATGCTTCATTAGGAAAAATTTATTCTAGGATAACAATGTTATTGGGGATGAAACCTTGGGAGCATGAATATAAAATAATGGGTTTAGCTCCATACGCTAATCAAAAAATTGCTACTAATGAATCAAAAAAGTTACATAAACTAATCAAATTAAACAAAAAAAAATTAAATTTTGAATTAGTTGGTAATTTGTCAACAAACTATAGCTATTTTTTTCTTAAAGAACAATTTGAAAGAGTAAGGTTCGATAATATCGCAGGGGCAGTACAAATTTTTACGGAGGAGATGTTAGTAAATTGGGTAAAAGCAGCAGTAAAGAAAACTAAAATTAGAAAAATAGTGTGCGGGGGAGGAGTATTTATGAATGTAAAAGCTAATATGTTAATTCAAAACCTGCCCGAAATTGAAAATGTTTACGTGATGCCTAGTGCTTCTGATGAATCATTGTCTATAGGCGCCGCATTACATTTTTATAATAATAATTTTAATAAACTATTTAATAAAATTAGTGGAAAATTAGATAATCTCTATTTAGGTAGCCCCTTGAGAAAAGATGATCTTGACTTAGAATTAACAAAAATAAAACAAAACAAGAATTACGAAATTAAGGAAAACTATGATTTTGACAATACTATTAGTGATATTTTAAATAAAAATGAATCCATAGCAATATGTAATGGCAGGACCGAATGGGGAGCACGAGCATTATGTAATAGATCAATAATTGCCAAGTCTGGATCTAGAAAAATAGTAGATAAGATTAATAGTCAGATTAAAATGAGAGATTTTTGGATGCCTTTTGCTCCAACAATTTTAGATACTAAATATAACCTATGTATTGATGATAAAAAAAAAATAAAACCAAGTTATATGACATTTGCTTTACCTGCAAAAGAAAGTGCGCAAGAAGGCCTCGCAGGAGCAATGCATCCAATTGATAAAACTTGTAGACCCCAAGTCATGAAACGTTCAACCAATAAAAAAATATATAATATGTTAAAAAGATATTGTACAAAGTATAATCAATATGGAGTTCTTCAAACATCGTTTAATATTCACGGCGAGCCCATTGTAAACTCTGCCAAAGATGCAATTTCAACTTTTGAGAGATCTGGGTTAAAGTTTTTAGTTTTAGATGATTATTTAATATCAAAAAAATAAGATATATTTTAATTTAAATAAATTTTTTTTTATTATCTTATTACTTTCTGTGAAAAACTAGTTTTAATTTACCTACCTTTTGCTGACTACTAAAGAATATTATTTATTTTAATTATAGCCAAAAGTATACATTACGTAGGTAAAGCATAGGTGCTATTCAGAAACAAATTAAGGATTTAACTCTTAATATAGTAGTTTAAAAAGGTTATTGCATTTATATAAAAGTTTATGATTTAGAGTAAGACAAAGAAAACTTTTTGCCATAAGGATACAAATTAGTTTTTTATTGACTTATTTTGAGGAATTTAATAATTTAATTTTTATACGCAACAAATTTTATTTTTTTAGTGTATAGATATGCATGATAGTGGAATTTAAAAAAGTAAAGTTTTAGTAAATTATAGTCAAATACTAAAAATAAATTATTTTAAAAAGCATATAACTTGAGCGTTTGTATAATAGATTATGGGTTAGGAAATATTGCATCAATATTCAATGCTATGAAATACATAGGAGCCGACGTAATAGTCTCAGATGATCCTTTCAAAATAAAAAATAGCTCACATTTAATTCTACCGGGAGTAGGCAGTTTTAAAAAAGGTATGCAAAAATTAAACCAAAGAGGTTTAGATGAAATATTAAACTTCGAAGTGATCAATAATAAAAAACCTATACTTGGAATCTGTTTGGGTATGCAATTTTTTGCAACAACAAGTTCTGAAGGAGGTATAGTTAAAGGCTTAGATTGGATAAGTGGCAATGTAAGCAGAATTAATAATAAACTTTCTAATCTTAGGGTTCCACATATAGGTTGGAATGATTTAAAAATAAATTCAACTTCCCGATTATTAAATAACAATATTGATACTCATTGCTACTTTGTACACAGTTATTATTTCAATGTTAATAATACAAAGTATATTACTGGAACATGTTCTTATGGAAATGATATTACCGCGATAGTAGAAAAAGATAATATATATGGAGTACAATTTCATCCAGAAAAGAGTCATGAAACTGGCTTAAAAATTTTAAAAAACTTTATTAATATAAAATGTTAAAGACTAGATTAATTCCTGTGTTATTATTAAAAAATGGTATCCTTGTCAGAAGTAGAAGTTTTTCTCTACATCAATTCACCGGAAATCATTTGTATCAGGTGCAAAGATTTTCTGATTGGAAGGCTGATGAAATTATCTATTTAGATATTACAAGAGATAATAATTATAACCTATATTCAGGAAAAAGTGTGATTGGTTCAACCTCGTCCAATATAAATATGAAGCATAATAATCAAGACAACATCATAGATATAATTAAAAGCGTCTCAAAAGTATGCAGAGTTCCTTTGACTATTGGCGGTAAAATTAAAAATTTGAAAGATATTAGCTTAAGACTTAAGGCGGGCGCAGATAAAGTAGCAATAAATACAGCTGCATTGGAAGACCCTTTATTCATTAAAAAAGCATCAGAGGAGTTTGGTTCACAATGTATAGTTATTTCCATTGACGTAAAAAAAGACTTACAAAAAAAATCAGATAAGTGGAACATATATAAAAAATTTGGGAAAGAAAAAGTAAATATTGGTTTAAGTGAATGGATAAAAAAAATTCAGGATTTAGGTGCAGGTGAAATATTAATTCAATCCATAAATCGAGATGGGCAAGGAAAAGGCTATGATTTGAAATTATTAGAAGTTGTGTCTAATATCTCAAAAATACCGGTTATAGCTCTAGCAGGTGTTGGCGAGTATCAAGATTTTGTAGATGGTTATAATGTAAATAAAGATTTGGCTTTAGCTGCTGCAAATATATTTCACTTTACAGAATTAAGCGTACTAAATGCAAAAAAATACATGATTAAAAATAAAATTAATACACGTTTGTAATATAAGGAGGAAAATAATGATATATTGTAGCCGTTGTACTTACCCAATTGTTGCAGTTAATTTAGCTATGGATGATGAAAAAGTATGCAGTGGCTGCATTGTTTCAGATGAAAAATCAAATATTGATTGGAAATCTAGAGAAAAAATATTTGTTGATTTAATTATGAGCTATAAATCAAAAAGTAATCAAACTTATGATTGCATTATTCCTGTAAGTGGTGGTAAAGATAGTCATTTTCAAGCTTGGTATTTTAAGCAATTAGGTTTAAATCCACTTTTATTTACGTATTATACCCACAATTATTCTAAAACAGGAGAAGAAAATCTTACAAATATAAGAGAAAGCTTAGGCTTAGATCATTATGTTTTTTACCCGAGTAAACATGTGATACAAAAAATGAATAAAGTTGGATTTAAAATGACTGGAGATATGAGTTGGCATTTTCATTGCGGTGTATGGAGTCTTCCTTTTCAATTTGCAGTAAAATTTAATATTCCGCTTTTGATATATGGAGAGCATGGTTTTTTAGACTTGGTTGGACAATACTCTCATGATGATTTTCCAGAATTCACTAAAAGACAGCGTAATGAAGACATGTTAAGGGGCTTTTCTGAAGATGACTTTATTGGGAAAGAAGGATTAAAAGAGAAAGATTTACTTTGGACAAGGTATCCAAGTGATGAGGATTTAGATCGTGTTGGAGTAAGAGGTTTATTTATGGGTAATTATATATATTGGGATGCTAATAAACATTTAAAAATTGCAAAACAATTAGGATTTAAAGAAAACCCTGAGCCTTATGAAAGAACTTATAGAAGATTTTCAAATGTAGATGATATTCATGAAAATGGTATTAAGGATTATCTTAAGTTTATTAAATTTGGATATGGAAGATGTACAGATCATACCTCTAAGGATATTAGATTAGGATATATGACTAGAGAAGAAGGTGTTAAACTTGTTTTACAATATGATCATATTAAACCAAAGGCATCCTTAGAATACTTTTTAAAAATGACAGGAATGACTGAAGAACAATTTGATAAAATAGCTGATAACTTTAGAGATCCTAGAGTATGGTGGATCCAAGACGGTAAGTGGTGGAAAAATAATTTAGATAATATTCCAAGAGCTTATGGTGATGTTAAATTAATAAAGGAAAAGCAAATACCATTTTTAAAAAATCATTAAAACAGTGTATTATTAGATATGCATAGAAAACAATTGTTAAGATGTATTAAAAAGTTATTGCCTGAAAAGGCTGGGGTAATAGTTGTTCATTCGTCAATTCCTCATTTAGGATCATTTAGCAAAAATATATTATGGGATTTAGGTTATATTTTTAAATTATTGTCTGAAGAAGGTTGGACAGTAGCTTTACCTTCATTTACTTTTTCATTTTGTACTGAAAGAAAATTTGATGTCATAAAATCTAATTCAGAGGTTGGAATTTTGTCAGATTTCTGTATAAAAAATATAGAGGGTTTTGAAAGATCAAAACATCCAATATATTCTTTTTCTTCTCTAGGTAAACTCTCCAAAAAGATAATTAATACTAATGCAAAAAAAGCGTTCGGAAGAAACACTATTTTTGAGTTTTTTGAAAGAGAAAATGCAACAATAATAATGTTGGGCTGTGATTGGAAATATAATACTTTTTTTCACCATTTTGAAGAAAAACATAAAGTACCTTATCGTTATAAAAAAACTTTTATTGGTGATATTATTGAAAATAAAAAAATAAAAAATATTAAAACTACAATGTTCGTGCGAGACCATAAGATCAAAGCGGTAAATGACTTTTCTACTATTATTCTGGAGTTGAAGAAAAAAGGACTAATTAAACAACAGTCTGAATTTAAATTACAAATAGAGGCGTGTCAGGCAAAAGATATTGCACTTTTTTGTAATCAAATTTTAAAGGAATCTTTGTACTCATTTGTTAAAAACCCTAAACTTATAGAATATAAAGTATATTTAAAAAATGAGAAAAAATTAAATAAGCCTATAAAGTATGCTATATTAGGATATCAAAACCTGGATATTCTTAGAAGTAAATATAAAAAAATGTTAAAAAAATATGTACCTGAGAGATTAATCGAAGAGTATGTTTTACCATTTGGACAGTTAGAAAAAGAAATAATTGAAAAAAAATCTAAACTAAATATTTTCAAACCTTATTTGAGAGTTTTTTGTAATAAAATTGAAGATATTATTGGAGATAATAACAACTCCAAAGACAGAAAACTTAGTCAGATTCAAAGATATGTATTAAATATTAAAAAGTTACATCTTAGTTTTGGAGGCTGGTCAGTTGTTCATAGTTTTGTAAATTTAAATTTTTCCAGTAATCATGAAGAAATTTACTCAAATAATTACATAGATAAATATAATAATATTATGAAAGAAGAACTGAAAGACTTACCCCAAATTATTTGGATAGACTCATCAACAGAAATTGCAAAACATAATGGTAGAGTTTTTGATCCTCGATTATGGTATATTGGCAAGTTTCCATATTCATATTCGTTTTCTGCGCAACTTTCAAAAAAATGGGTAGGTTTGACCTTAGCTATATTGGGAAAAACTTCAAAGTTAATAATATTAGATTTAGATAATACTATTTGGGGAGGCATACTTGGTGAAAATGGTAAGCAAGGAATAAAAATAGGGGGAGATTATCCAGGTAATGCATATCTTGCATTTCAGAAAGAATTAAAAAAATTAAATGAAGATGGAATAGCTCTTGCTATATCTAGTAAAAATGATAAGGATCAAGCAATGGATGCTATTGATACTCACCCTAACATGATTTTAAAATCAAAAAATTTTTCAGCGATAAAAATTAATTATTATGAAAAATGGAAAAATATAATTGAAATTGCAGAAGAATTAAATATTGGTTTAGATGCAATATGTTTTATTGACGATAACCCTGTTGAAAGAGATAAAATAAAAATTAATCTGCCTGCAGTAAAAATAATAAATTTATCTGGAGATGTTTCTAGTTATCTTGAGTCTCTAAGAAACTTTCCTTTTTTACATAAATTAAAGATTACAGAAGAAGATAAGAATAGAATCAAAAATTATAAAAATAGAAAGTTACTTTTAGACAGTCAAAGTAATTTTACAAGCATGGAAAAATTTTATGAAAGTTTAGAAATGACTATTTATTTTTCAAGTTTTGATGAAACAAATGCTGATAGAACAGTACAATTAATTAATAAAACTAATCAATTTAATACAACCGCTAGGCGTTATGATATGTATCAATTAAATAATTTTAAAAAAAATGGATATCATATAATTGTTATTGGATATGAAGATAAATATTCTACCTTTGAAAATATTGGCGTTATAATTTTGAAACCTTCAAGATATTTACCAAATGTTCGCATAATTGATTTGTATCTCCTATCTTGCCGTTTATTAGGAAGAGGTATAGAGAATATAATTCCTAGAATCATCTCTCAATATTTTATAAATAACACAATTTCGTCCATTCAAGCAGATATTATAGAAACAGATAGGAATACGCCCGCGAGAAATATTTATGCAGAGTCGGGTTTTAAAAAAAATGAAAAAGGAATATGGGAATATAGACAAGAAAAGAAATATATTCCTCCAGCATGGGCTAAAATAAAAAACTCTATCATTAATTATAGTTGAGGTGTTATGAATTTTAAAGATTTTAATATTGGTGACTATGTAACATTTGAAAAAACTTTTAAAAATAAAGATTTTGATAATTTTTGTTCTTTAAGTGGTGACAAAAATTTACTTCATTATGATAAGAAGTATGCAGCTTCTACTGCTTTTATGAAGCCTATCGTGCCAGTTCATTTGGCTATTGCGCCATTTTCTATGATAGCAGGAATGATTTTTCCAGGACAACCATCATTATATTTAGGACATAAAATAAAAGCTACTCTTCCGATATTTTATAACCAAATTATTTCTTACAGTGCGAAAATAGTAGATATAAATCTAGTATTGAGAATATTAAAAATTAACGTTTTAGTGCACCGTCAATCTGAGATAGTTATAGAAGCAGAATTAACCGTTCAAGCTACAGAAAATGAATGGAATGTCAAAAGCATTAAAAGTATCAAAAGAACTAACCGAAACCAATGGGCCTTTGTTACTGGCGCAAAAGGATCAATAGGATCTAGCATAGTTAAAAAGTTAGTCAAAGATGGTTACTCAATAGTGTATCACGACAGAAAACCTGGAGAGCATAGAAATACAATTAAAAAGTATATTAAGGATAATAATTCTAAAATTAAGTTTATTTCAGCTGACTTAACCAAACCTAATGGACATAAAGTAGTGTCAAATTTTATAAAAAAAGAAAATATAGAAATTGACGTTTTTGTTCATTCTGCGTCATCTTCAATAGAATCTGACATTAAAGATTTGGTAGCGATTAACTACACAGCTTTTAAAAGTATAACAAATACTTTAGTTCCTAGAATGCTATCAAGACAAAAAGGAAGAATTATCTTTATTGGTTCCACCTCTTTATTTAATATAAATTCAAACATTGAGGATTATAGCGCTGCAAAAAGTATGACTACTAACTATGCAGTGACATTAGATAAAAAATATAAGAAGTATGGAGTTAGAACACAAGTTCTAATGCCAGGTTTTGTGAGAACAAAATTTTCAAAGAATATTCGTGGAAACTCCCCCACACTTTTACCAGAAGAAGTTGCTAATTATATTTCTGAAATGCTATTAACTTCGGGGTCTAACATAGAAATATTAGATATAGGAATAAATAAATCTGGCGAGATTAAGTTTGTTGATAAAGGTCATAGTTTAGACGATCAAAATAGATATAATAATTTTCAAAACCAATTTAAACATATAGATAAAAAAATACTTTCTTCTGAAAATGAAGATATTGATATCAAAGCAAAAGTTAGTTCAATTATAATGAAAGAACTTGAATTGGAAGATATTAACGAACTTGATAACGCGGCTCTTGGATATACTAGAGGTTGGGATTCTTTAAATCATATCAAAATTATTCTGGAAGTAGAAAATTATTTCGCTATAAAGTTTTCTTCTGAAAATTTTGAAATTTTGATATCATTGGATGATATTGTAAATACTGTAAAATCTAAATTAACTAATAAAAACACTTAAGGATTAAGTATTTGGAGAATAAAAAAATAGGTGTTAGCATTTGGAAGTTTTGTAAAGAACTTTGGCCTATAAATAGAAGTATTACTGGAGAGGGAGTAGATCAAACGTTAAGAAAAATTCAACTACATATTCCTAACTTAAGTATAAAAAAAATACCTAGTGGAACAAAAGTATTTGATTGGGTTGTTCCTAAAGAGTGGAAAATAAGAAATGCTTGGATTAAACTTCCCAATGGTAAAAAAATTTGTGACTTTAAAAATAATAATCTCCATATTGTTGGTTATAGTGTACCAATTCATAAAAAAATAACTCTAGATGAGTTACAAAAGCATTTACACTCTCTGCCAGATCAAAAAAAAGCAATACCATATGTAACCAGTTATTATAAAAAAAATTGGGGATTTTGTATATCAGAAGAAAATAGAAAAAAATTAATTGACGGAGAATATGAAATTTACATTGACTCAGAGTTATTTGATGGAAGTTTAACATACGGTGAAGTTCTTATTAGAGGAGAGTCTAAAAGGGAGATTTTATTATCAACTTATATTTGTCATCCATCTATGGCTAATAATGAATTATCTGGTCCATCTGTGCTAACTTTTCTTACAAAATGGATTATGTCTTTAAAAAAAAAAAGATATTCATATAGAATTATATTTATTCCAGAAACTATAGGTTCATTAACTTATCTTAGTAAAAATTTAAAACATCTTAAAAAATTCGTATATGCAGGATTTAATATTACTTGTATAGGAGATGATAGAGCACATTCTTTTCTACCATCTAGAAAAGGAGATACTATCAGTGATCGTATTGCGAAGCATATTTTAAAAGCGATTGATAAAAATTATGTAGAGTATAAATGGTCTGATAGAGGATCAGATGAAAGACAGTACTGTGCGCCGTTAATAGATTTGCCAATAGCATCTATTATGAGAACAAAATACGGTATGTATGATGAATATCATACTTCATTAGATAATTTAGAGAATGTAGTTACCCCCGAAGGATTAGATGGAGGATATCAGTCTGTTAAACTATGTATTGAAGGCATAGAAAATAATTGTTATCCATTGGTAAATATTTTAGGCGAACCGCAAATGGGTAAACGAGGCTTATATCCAACAATAAGTAACAATATTAAAAGTAACAAAGTCAAATTATTAATGGATATATTAAGTTGGTCAGACGGTAAAAAATCTCTAATAGATATAGCAGAGCTTTGTGATATTCCAATTTGGGAGACTTATCCATTTATAGAAAAATTAAAGGATCAAAATTTGATTAAATTATTAAAAGCTCCTGTAAAATAATTATAAAATTTGTTTACTCAATTAATGTATTGAATAAAGTATTCAAAGATGTTAACTGAAATTAGTTGATCAAATATGAAAAAACTCAGAAACAATAATCTAAAGCCATTAAATGAAAATGACATAAGGCCAAAAATTCTTATGCAGGAACAAAAGAAAGCTATGAAAGCTGATATCGAGTGGCTTAAAAATAGATCAATGGATTTTGTAAACGTATGTTGTCCATCATGTGGAAGCAAAAATAGTAAACCCTTATACGTTAAGTATTATTTAAATCACTTATTATGTAATAATTGTTTGACGCAGTATATCAGTCCTAGGCCAACAAAAGCTGTGTTAGAAGATTTTTATAAAAACTCCTTAAATTATGCCTATTGGGCTAAGTATATTTTTTCTGCCAGTGCAGACATTAGAAAAGAAAAAATTTTTAAACCTAGAGCATTTTTTTTAAAAGAAAATATTGATTCAAAATATTTAAATGGAAATTTATTAGAAATAGGAGCGGCATATGGGTATTTTTGTGAAGAAATAAAAAAATTGAATTTATTTAAAAAAGTTATTGCTATTGAACCTACCCCTGATTTAGCAGAAGTATTGAGAAAAAAGAAAATAGATGTAATAGAAAGCTCTTATGAAAAAGCTAAAATTAGTTTTAAGTTTGATGTTATAGTAAACTTTGAAGTGATAGAGCATTTATTTGATCCGAGAGAATTTTTGAAATGGTGTTTTAAAAATTTAAATAGAGGTGGCTGTATTTTTTTGACTTGTCCGAATATAGGAGGATTTGAAACAACTGTGTTGGGAAAAGAGTCTGATACAGTAGATCATGAACATTTAAATTTATTTAATACAAAATCTATTAAAAAGATGTTAGAGCAGGCAGGATTTGAAAAAGTAATTGTATCAACACCGGGGCTATTGGATTTTGATATTGTAAAGCAAGCATATCTTGAAAAAAATATAAACAAAAATAGATTAGGTCCTTTTATTTTGAGTTTGATAGAAGATGAAAGTCTAGACAGCGAAAAGAAATTTCAAGATTACCTAATCAAATCTAATAACTCTTCTCATATGATGTTAATAGCTTACAAGCCCAAAATATAACTACAGATATAATAATAGTTGTAACTAAAAAAGGCTTTTTTATTTTCAAACTTTCTTAAGTTTATTCTCACAAATAAGCTTTTAAATTTTTTTTATAAACAAAATATAAAACACATAATTTTAGAAATAGAAATACTTATTTTATAAATTTTTATTTCAGCATATTAGCTTGTTTAAATTGCATACTTATGTATAATCCTGATATCTTTTGTGTATATAATTGTATGGTTCTTAAATAATAAAATGGTGCATGTGTGATGCGAAAAGATAGAAATGGTTACAGATAAGGTAATAAATTTGCTGTGACCTAGATTGAGTATAGGTTTTGCGGGTGTAGCTTAGTGGTAAAGCTCCAGCCTTCCAAGCTGGCTACGAGGGTTCGATTCCCTTCACCCGCTCCACTGAATTTAGGAGTGTAGCTCAATTGGTAGAGCACCGGTCTCCAAAACCGGGGGCTGTGGGTTCGAGTCCCTCCACTCCTGCCAAAAAATATTTTTTAGAAATATATTTTATGCGAGTATTAGCACTTACTTCATAATTGACTTAAATGTTTTTTTATCATAATGTCAAACCACTATGAAAGATTTTAATCCAAGTAAATTTTTTAAAGAAGTAAAGCAAGAAGGGCAAAAAATAGTGTGGCCTACAAGAAAAGAAACTTTAATTACTACTGCTATGGTATTTGTTATGGTTCTAATATTTTCTTTATTTTTTTTACTGGTTGACAATATCATATCTTGGTTGATTAGACTAATATTAGGTATATAATGATGCAACAGCAAAATACTGAATCTCACAAGTGGTATATAATACACACTCACTCTGGGTTTGAAGCAAAAGTGATAAATAATATCAAGAAAGAAATTAAAAAAAAAGGTCTTTCAAATTATTTCGAAGATTTTTTAGTGCCTACTCAAAAGACTTTGGAAATTAAAAAAGGCAAAAAAGTTGAGGGAGAAAAAAAATTTTATCCAGGGTATATTCTAATTAAAATGATAATGAATGATGATGCCTGGCATTTAGTAAAAAAAACTTCTAAAGTAAGTGGGTTTTTAGGTGCTGCTAATAAGCCTGTCCCCTTAAGAGATGAAGAAGCTGAAAGAATACTTGGGCAAGTAAAAGAAGGTGTAGAAAGTATTGTTTCTACAATTTCATTTGAAATTGGAGAAACAGTTAAAGTTGCTGATGGTCCTTTTGCATCTTTTAATGGAGTTGTTGAAGAAGTTGATGCAGATAGATCAAGACTAAAAGTAGCAGTTTCTATATTTGGTAGAGCTACTCCAGTTGAACTTGAGTATACTCAAGTAGAAAAATCTTGATTAATTTATAATTACATTATATACCCAGGAATTAGAAAAAATATGGCAAAAAAAATAACAGGTTATGTAAAGTTACAAGTCCCTGCTGGATCTGCTAGTCCTTCTCCACCTATTGGACCAGCATTAGGCCAAGCTGGCTTAAATATTATGGATTTTTGTAAAGCATTTAATGCGCAAACAGAAAAACTGGAAAAAGGTATGCCTTGCCCGGTAGTAATTACTGTGTTTCAAGATAAATCTTTTGAATTTATAGTTAAAAAGCCACCAGCTAGCTTCTACATCAAGAAAGAGGTTAATTTAAAAAAAGGTTCAGGTCAGACAGGCATTGCAGATCCAGTTGCATCTATATCTAAAGAGCAACTTTTGAAAATAGCTAAGGAAAAGATGCCTGATCTAAATACTTCAGATCCTGAAGCTGCCTCTAAAATAATTGCAGGTACTGCAAGGTCGATGGGAGTTGAGGTTAAATAATTATGGTAACTAGAAGTAGAAGGTATAAAAGTGTTAAAGACTTAATTGAAGTAACTAAGTCTTACAGCGTCAAAGAGGCTATTACTATAATAAAAAAAAGTAAAAAATTAAAGTTTGATGAAACTTTAGACATAGCAATAAATTTAGGTGTTGATCCCAAGCATGCAGATCAAATTGTCAAGGGATTAGTTAAGCTTCCTCATGGTACAGGTAAAGAAGTAAAGATAGCAGTTTTTGCAAAGGAAGAAAAAGCAAAAGAAGCTAAGGATGCTGGAGCAGACTTTGTAGGTACAGAAGACTTAGCAAAGCAATTAGAAGGAAGTGAAATTAAAGTTGATAGAGTTCTAGCAACTCCAGATATGATGGCTACAGTAGGTAAACTTGGAAAGGTTCTGGGGCCGAAAGGTTTAATGCCTAATCCTAAATTAGGATCAGTTACTTTAGATTTAAAGAAAACTATTGAAGACATTAAAGATGGTTTAATAGAATTTAAAGCGGACAAAGCAGGCACAGTACATGCAGGCGTAGGTAAAATAAGTTTTACTGAAGAAAAATTAGAAAAAAATATTAATAATTTTGTAGATGCAATAATTAAAGCAAAACCAAGTGGGGCAAAGGGCAATTACTTTAAGGACATGTATATCTCCTCTACCATGGGACCATCTTTAAAGCTTTTAAATAAAATAAACTAAATAGCACTTGACTTTAATTATTTTGGTATTATTTTTAAGTTCTGTCAAAGACTATAGGTATTATAAATCCTGTATAGATAGCAGTAATATCTTAGTCTGTAATTTTACAGGCAAATTATGGATAAACAAGTTAAAAAAAATATAGTAAAAGATTTGAAAGAATCCTTTGAAAACTCATCAGGTGTAGTTGTTACACACTATTTAGGGTTGAATAGTGCGGAGCTTACTGATCTTAGAAGTCAGGTTAAAGCAGTAGGCGCTAAGTTTTGTGTTGCTAAAAATAGTTTAGTTAAGTTAGCTTCCAAAAGTACTGATTATGAAAGTTTAAATGATTTTTTTACTGGACCAACGGCACTAGTATTTTCAGAAGATGCTTTAGCAGGAATTAAAGCAATAAAAAAGTTTAGCGATAAAAATGAAAAACTAAAATTTATTACTGCAAGTTTTGATAAGAAAATTATAGAGCTTAAAGAGTTTGAAGCATTAGCTAAATTGCCGTCACTAGAAGAATTGCGAGCAAAAATCGTTAGTTTTATTACTGCTCCTCATCAGCAACTTATCAATGTTTTAAATGCTCCTGCTACTGAGACTGCAGGTGTAATAGAAAACTATTCAAAAAAGAAATAATAATTTACTAGAAAGGAATGTAATGAGTGATTTAAATAAAATAGTAGACGAGCTATCTAAATTATCTGTAATGGAGGCTGCTGAACTATCTAAGCTGCTTCAAGAAAAGTGGGGTGTTTCTGCAGCTGCTCCAGTTGCTGTTGCTGCTGCAGGTGGCGAAGCCGCTTCATCTGATCAAGCTGCTGCAAAGGATTCTTTTGATGTTATATTAACTGATGTTGGGGATAAAAAGATAAATATAATTAAAGAGGTCAGAGCAGCCACTGGATTAGGGCTTAAAGAAGCTAAAGATTTAGTTGAAGCAGCTCCTAAGCCTATAAAAGAGGGCGTAGCAAAGGCAGAAGCTGAAGAAATAAAGAAAAAATTTGAAGAAGCCGGCGCTAAAATAGATCTTAAATAACTAATTTTACACTTCACAACTTAAAATTTGAAGTGTATAATAATTTATTCATGTCTAATTTTATTAATTTTTAAATAATCATGCTTCGGCTTGAAGCTTTTACTTAGGAGTATTATGTCTAATAGTTTGTCCCTAACGAATAGAAGAAGTTTACGTCACACATTTGGTGTATTATCAGATACCGTAAATATGCCTAATTTAATAGCAATTCAAAGATCTTCATATCAACAGTTTCTTGACTCCAAGTCAGAGATACATAATAAAAATGATATTGGTATTGATGATGCTTTAAAAAGTATTTTTCCTGTAAAAGATTATGCAGGGCGTATGAGTTTAAAATATATATCTTATAAATTAGATAGGCCTAAATATGATGTAATAGAGTGCAGGCAGCGTGGGCTCTCTTATTCAGCTGCTCTTAAAGTTATATTTAGATTAGATATAATAAATATTGATGAAGATACAGGTGATAAAATAGGTCAAGACGCTAGAGAGGAGGAAGTATATTTAGGAGATATACCCTTAATGACAGATAAGGCAACATTCGTAATCAATGGAACGGAAAGAGTTATAGTTAGTCAAATGCATAGATCTCCTGGCGTTTTCTTTGACGCTAATTATGCTGCCAGAGTAATTCCATACAGAGGATCATGGCTTGATATAGAGTTTGATGCTAAGGATTTATTATTTATAAGAGTTGATAGAAGAAAAAAATTATCTCTTATATTCTTGCTTAAATCTATGGGCATGGATAATGAAGATATATTAAATTATTTTTATGATCATGATGAAGTAAATATAGAAAGTAATACTCATGTTAGCATACCTTATAATTTTGAAGATTTAAAAGGTGAGCTTAGCTTTGATTTAATTGATTCTTCCTCAAATAAACTATTGCTGAAAAAAGGAGAAAGGTTAACTAACCGTCATAATAGAAGTTTTATTGAAAGTAGGTTAACTAGAATCTTAGTTCCATTTGAAGAAATTTACGGTAAGTTTTTTGCTAATGATATTTTTAATGAAGAAACTGGTGAAATATTTGCTGAAGCTGGAGAAGAAATTAATGAAGCTAATATTGAGACTTTAGTCAAATCTAATATTAATAAGTTTAATATTATAATTATTAGTGATAAAATTGGGCCTTATGTCAGAAACACTCTGCAAGTAGAAAAAGATGTTTCAAGAGTTGACTCCTTAGCTGCAATTTATAAAATTATGAGGCCCGGAGAACCTCCCACTGAGGAAAGTTCTGAAAAACTTTTTTTTGATTTATTTTTCTCAAGAGTAGAAGGAAAAAGTAATATAACAAATTTTTATAATAACCCTAAAGTAGATGATAAAAGTAAGCTTTCATTGAATAGAGAAGCTATTGAACAAGAAGGTGTCTGGATTTTAAAAAAAGAAAAAGATTGGAATCTTGTTACTGTAGGTACTTTGGCAAGAAAGGGATTTGGGTATAACTTATGGGTTAAAAATGAGGACATTATAAAGCTAGAATCAGAAAAGTATGACTTATCAGCTGTTGGCAGGGTTAAACTAAATGCAAGATTAGGCTCCTCAATACCTGAAGAATTTGGTGAATTACAGATGAGTGACATATTACAAGTCATAAAAACAGTAATTAACCTTAAAGACGGAATAGGGCAGTGTGATGATATAGATCATCTTGGCAACAGAAGAGTGAGGTCAGTTGGAGAGTTAGTTGAAAATCAATTCAGAATGGGCCTTATTAGAATGGAAAGATCAATTAAAGAAAGAATGGGTTCTGTTACAGAAGAAAAGTTAGTGCCAAAGGAGTTAGTTAATGCTAAACCTTTAACGTCAGTTTTAAGAGAGTTTTTTGGTAGTTCACAGCTAAGCCAATTCATGGATCAGACTAACCCTCTTTCAGAGATTACACACAAAAGACGTCTCTCGGCATTAGGGCCTGGTGGGCTGACGAGAGAAAGAGCTGGTTTTGAAGTAAGGGATGTTCACCCTACTCATTATGGTAGAATTTGCCCAATTGAAACCCCTGAAGGACCAAATATTGGCTTGATAAATAGCTTGGCAACTTACTCAAAAATAAATAGATATGGCTTTATAGAAAGTCCTTACAGAAAAGTAATTAATGGCAAAGTTACTAACGAGGTTGAATATTTATCAGCAATTGATGAAGATAAGTATTGCATAGCTCAGGCAAACGCACCTTTAACTAAGTCTAATCAGTTTGTTAGAGATCTTGTTTCTTGTAGAAAAGACGGAGATTTTATTATGTCTACACCAGACAAGATAGATTATATGGATGTTTCTCCTAAACAATTAGTTTCTGTAGCTGCTTCATTGATTCCATTTTTGGAAAATGATGATGCTAATAGGGCGCTAATGGGTTCTAATATGATGAGACAGGCTGTGCCTTTAGTTATTAATGAGTCGCCTATTGTAGGAACAGGGATGGAAGCAGTGGTTGCTAAGGACTCTTCTGCAGCAGTGGTTGCAAAAAGAGGAGGTTTTGTAGAACAGGTAGATGCAAAAAGAATTGTTATTAGACACACCGATGAAGAAAAATTTGATGTTACTCTAGGCGTGGACGTCTATAATCTTTTAAAATTTCAAAGATCTAATCAAAATACAGCTATTAATCAAAGGCCTTTGGTAAAAGTAGGTGATAGAGTTGAGCAAGGTGATGTAATAGCAGACGGTCCGGCAACTGATAAGGGAGAGTTAGCACTAGGAAAGAATGTGTTAGTAGCTTTTATGCCATGGAATGGTTATAATTATGAAGATTCTATTTTAATTTCTGAGAGAATAGTTAGAGATGATGTATTTACCTCAATTCATATAGAGGAATTTGAGTTAATGGCTAGAGATACTAAATTAGGGCCTGAAGAGATAACAAGAGATATTCCAAATGTAGGAGAAGAGTCTCTCAAAAATCTTGATGAAACAGGAATAGTTTATATAGGAGCAGAGGTCAAGCCCAATGATATTTTAGTCGGAAAAGTAACACCTAAAGGCGAGACTCCTATGACTCCAGAGGAAAAGTTATTAAGGGCCATATTTGGAGAAAAAGCTTCAGATGTTAGAGATACATCTTTAAAGCTTCCAGCCGGAGTTTCAGGAACTGTTGTAGAAGTAAGAGTTTTTAACAGAAGAGGGGTTGATAAAGATGAAAGAGCCTTAGCTATTGAAAAAGAGGAAATAGAGAGATTAGCCAAGGATAGAGATGACCAGATTAGAATAATTGAAGCCAATATTCATCAAAGGTTAAAAGGGTTGTTAGTAGGTAAACAATCATTGAAAAGCCAAAAAGGGCTTAAAGAAGGACAGATCATTTCAGAAAAAATATTTGGTGAAATAGAAAAAAAAGATCTCTGGAAAATTACTACAAAAAATCAAAAAACTATGGCAAGTATAGAAAACTTAAAGAATGAGTATGATGCTGAAATGAAAGAAATTTCATTAATGTTTTCAGAGAAAGTTGATAAAGTCCAATCAGGTGATGACTTATTACCAGGTGTTTTGAAAATGGTAAAGGTTTTTGTGGCTGTAAAAAGAAAGCTTCAACCAGGAGATAAAATGGCTGGCAGACATGGCAATAAGGGAGTCATCTCTAAAATCGCGCCTATTGAAGATATGCCTCATACAGAAGATGGTGTTCCCGTAGATATAGTTTTAAATCCATTAGGAGTACCTTCAAGAATGAATGTCGGTCAAATTTTAGAAACTCACTTAGGTTGGGCATCAGCTGGATTAGGTAAGAAAATCAAAAATATTATTAATAATACTAAAACTGAATTAAAGGTCAAAAGTAATGAGTGCAGGAAGACCCTAAAGTCTTTTTTTAAATCTAAATATTATGATGAAAGAATAAATAACTTAAAAGACGAAGAGATATTAGAACTTCTAAAAGATATAAAATCTGGTTTAAATATGGCAACTCCTGTATTTGATGGAGCAAAAAACGATGATATAGTAAAGTTACTTCAGCTATCTGGATTAGATGAATCAGGTCAAGTAAGTTTAATAGATGGAAGAACCGGTGAAATGTTTGATAGAAAGGTTACTGTTGGTTATATTTATATGTTGAAGTTACACCACTTAGTTGATGATAAAATTCATTCAAGATCGATAGGACCATACAGTTTAGTTACCCAACAACCATTAGGAGGCAAGGCTCAATTCGGAGGTCAAAGGTTTGGAGAAATGGAAGTATGGGCATTGCAAGCATATGGTGCTTCCTATACACTACAAGAAATGTTAACTGTAAAGTCAGATGATGTTGCTGGAAGAAGTAAAGTTTATGAATCAATTGTTAGAGGTGAAACTAACTTTGAAGCAGGAGTTCCAGAGTCATTTAATGTTTTAGTAAAAGAAATGCAATCTTTATGTTTGGATGTTTCTTTGTCTAATGATAACAGCACTCAAAAAATTAAGAATAATAGTCAGGAGAATTAATGAATAAAGCTTTGAAACAATTTGAACTATCTAATAGTAACGAGTTTGATTTAATTAAAATATCTATTGCTAGTCCTGAAAAAATTAGGTCATGGTCTTTTGGAGAGGTAAAAAAACCAGAAACAATAAATTATCGAACTTTCAAGCCTGAAAAAGATGGGTTGTTTTGCTCTAAAATCTTTGGGCCTGTAAAGGATTATGAGTGCCTTTGTGGAAAATATAAAAGGATGAAGCATAGAGGAATAGTCTGTGAAAAATGTGGAGTGGAAGTAATTCAATCTAAAGTGAGAAGGGAGAGAATGGGGCATATTGAGTTAGCAGCTCCTGTTGCTCATATTTGGTTTCTCAAGTCATTGCCATCAAGGATTAGCATGCTTTTAGACATGTCAATGAAAGATGTTGAGAGAGTTCTTTATTTTGAAAATCATATTGTTATTGAGCCAGGGTTGACAAATTTAAAGTTTAAACAAATATTATCAGACGAAGAATACAATAAGGCTTTAGATGAAAATTCTGCAGACTCTTTTTCCGCCGGTATTGGTGCTGCTGCAATTAGAAAAATATTTGAAACTATGGATCTTAAGGAGGAAAAAGAAAATATAAAAGTTGAGTACTCTGAAACTAAATCAGACATAAAGAAAAAAAAATTAATTAGAAGATTAAAACTTGTAGAGCAATTTTTGACTTCAGGTAATAAACCTGAATGGATGATACTGACATCATTACCTGTTATTCCACCAGATTTAAGGCCACTTGTACCATTAGATGGCGGAAGATTTGCTACCTCAGATCTAAATGATCTTTATAGGAGAGTTATTAATAGAAATAATAGATTAAGAAGATTAATCGAACTTAAAGCTCCTGACATAATTGTTAGAAATGAGATGAGAATGCTTCAAGAGTCTGTTGATGCACTTTTTGATAATACAAGAAGAGCTAGACCAATAGCAGGATCTAATAAAAGGCCATTAAAATCACTTGCTGATATGTTGAAAGGAAAACAAGGTAGGTTTAGACAAAATTTATTAGGTAAGAGATGTGATTATTCAGGTAGGTCAGTTATAGTTGTTGGGCCAGAATTAAAATTACATCAATGTGGGATTCCTAAAAAGATGGCTTTAGAATTATTTAAACCTTTTATTTATTCAAAATTAGAGATTAGAGGACTTGCTACAACAATTAAATCAGCGAAAAAAATGGTTGAAAAAGAACGTCCTGAGGTATGGGATATTTTGGATGAGGTTATTAGAGAGCACCCAATCTTATTAAATAGAGCACCTACATTGCATAGACTAGGTATTCAAGCTTTTGAACCGATCTTAATAGAGGGAAAAGCTATAAGGTTACATCCATTAGTGTGTACAGCATTTAATGCTGATTTTGATGGTGATCAAATGGCAGTTCATGTGCCACTATCAGTCGAAGCTCAACTGGAAGCAAGAGTTTTAATGATGTCAACAAATAATATCCTTAGTCCTGCAAATGGTAAGCCAATCATTGTGCCTACTCAAGATATAGTTTTAGGGCTGTATTTTTTAAGTTTAGAAAGCGACGATGAATTAGGTGAAGGTATGATTTTTTCAGGAATACCTGAAGTTAAGCATGCATTAGATGCTAAATGTTTAAGCATGCACGCTAAAATTAAAGCCAGGATCTCAGTTATCGATTCTACAGGTAATACTATAACTAAAATAGTTGAAACAACTGCTGGTAGACTCCTTATTTCTGAAGTGCTTCCAAAAAACAAGCATGTAGCATTTGATATAATAAATAAGGTATTAAGTAAAAAGGAATTAGCTGGCTTGATAGATATTGTATATAGATTTTGTGGTCAGAAGGACACAGTGATTTTTGCAGATAGGTTAATGGAACTTGGCTTCAAGCATGCTTGTATGGCGGGTATTTCTTTTGGTAAAGATGATATGATTGTTCCAGAAGCAAAAAAAGGTCTAGTTGATAAAACTAGAGATTTAATAAAACAATATGAAAAACAATACTCAGATGGTCTTATTACTCAGGGTGAAAAATATAATAAAGTTATTGACTCATGGTCTACATGTACTGACAACGTTGCTGATAAAATGATGTCAGAAATGTCTGTTGGAAAAGGGAAAAATATGAATTCTGTTTTTATGATGGCTGACTCTGGGGCAAGAGGCTCTGCTGCACAAATGAAGCAGCTCGCAGGAATGCGAGGTTTGATGGCTAAACCTTCAGGAGAAATTATAGAAACGCCAATTATTTCTAATTTCAAAGAAGGCCTGAGTGTTTTAGAGTATTTTAATTCTACCCATGGAGCTAGAAAAGGTTTGGCAGACACTGCATTGAAGACAGCTAATTCAGGATATCTTACAAGAAGGTTAGTTGATGTAGCGCAGGACTTAATCATTACTAAGGAGAACTGCGGGACTACTAAGGGTATTATAAAAAAAGCTATTATTGACGCTGGAGAAATTATAGAAAGCTTATATGATAGAATAATTGGTAGATATTGTGCTGATGACCTCATAAGTCCTACAGATAATAAGGTAGTGGCTAAGAATGGAGATTTCATAGATGAGGAATTAGCTCATACAATCGTAGAAGCAGAAATAGATTCTGTAAAAGTAAGAAGTGCTCTTACATGCGATTTATCTATAGGAATTTGTTCTACATGCTATGGAAGGGACTTAGCAAGAGGAACTAAGGTAAATATTGGAGAGGCTGTGGGTGTAGTTGCAGCCCAGTCAATAGGTGAGCCAGGAACTCAGCTTACTATGAGAACTTTTCACATTGGTGGAGCGGCTCAGGCTGGTTCAGAACAGTCTAGATTAGAAGCTACAATAGAGGGTAAATTAACTATAGATGGTGGTAATGTAATTTTTGACAAGAAAGGCATGGGTATAGTTTTAGATAGAGATTGTAGGTTGGTTATTATAGATGATAATGATAGGGAAAGGTTTAGAGAAAGAGTACCTTACGGAGCTAATATTTTAGTAAAAGAAGGGAGTACAGTGATTAGAGGGCAAAAACTCGCTGAATGGGATCCTTACACTAGGCCTATAATTACTGAAAAACAGGGTTTTGTTAAGTTTGTTGATGTTAATAAGGAGACACTTGAAGAAATTACTTCTGCTGATACAGGAATGACCAGTCAATTGATAAAAGAATGGAAAGGTGCTACATCAAAGAATAAGAATATAACTATGCGTCCCCGTATTGAAATAATTGATGAAAATGAAAAGCTTGTTAAATTATCTAATGGTAATAAGGCTATATATGAGCTCCCAGTTGATGCAGTTCTTTCTGTCTCATATGTTTCAGGCGGAAAAAAGAAAATAAAAGTTAATCCAGGTGATTTACTCGCAAGGATACCCTTGGATTCTCAAAAATCAAAAGATATTACCGGAGGTTTACCAAGAGTAGCAGAGCTTTTTGAAGCAAGAAAGCCCAAAGATTATTCTTTTATTTCAGATTTAAGAGGTAGAGTACAATTTGGAGATGATGTTAGAAGTAACAGAAAACTATTAGTTGTTGATTTAGAGGATGAAAATAATATTGTTGAATACCTAGTTCCTAAGGGTAAGCATATTATGGTCCAAGAAGGAGATATAGTTAATAAAGGAGACCTTTTAATGGATGGTAATCCTGTACCTCATGATATACTTAGAGTATTAGGAATCGAAGAATTGGCTAATTATCTAGTTAATGAAATACAGGATGTGTATAGATTACAAGGTGTAAAAATCAATGATAAGCATATTGAAGTAATTTCTAGACAAATGCTTCAGAAGGTAGAGATTTTAAAAAGTGGAGATACTGAGCTAATGCCTGGTGAAATATTAGATAGGGAAGATGTTGAAATAGCTAATCGTGAAGCTTTAGAAAAATCAAAAAAAGTGGCTGCATTTGTTCCTGTCTTAAATGGAATAACTAAAGCCAGCTTGCAAACTAGATCATTTATTTCTGCGGCATCATTTCAAGAGACTACAAGAGTGCTTACAGAGGCTGCTTCTGCTGGTAAAAAAGATGACTTAATAGGTTTGAAGGAAAACGTTATAGTGGGTAGACTGATTCCAGCGGGAACTGGAAGATCAATGTCAAAGTTCAAGAAACTAGCTACTATAAATGAAGAAAAAATTAAAGCAGAACAAGCTAAACAAATAGAAGCTAACTAGAAAAAATTTTTTTGTTGTAAAATAGCAACACATAAATAATTTTTTTTTTTTTTTATACTTGACCGCGATGCTATCTATCAATAATATGCGTTCTTCTGGTAATTTAAAAAGTTATAAAGGAATTTGTTAATGCCAACAGTAAATCAGCTAGTGCGTAAAGGTAGAAAGACGCAAATAAAAAGGAATAAAGTGCCTGCATTAGAGTCTTGCCCGCAAAAAAGAGGCGTGTGCACTAGGGTTTATACTACTACACCTAAAAAACCAAACTCAGCACTCAGAAAAGTTGCTAGAGTAAGGCTTACTAATGGTTTTGAGGTTACAAGTTATATTCCTGGAGAAGGACACAATCTGCAAGAGCATTCCGTGGTGATTATTAGAGGTGGTAGAGTTAAAGATTTACCAGGTGTTAGATACCATGTGGTAAGAGGTATTCTTGATACTCAAGGAGTAGGTAATAGAAAACAAAGAAGATCAAAATATGGCGCTAAAAGGCCAAAATAGGAGAGAATTTTGTCAAGAAGAAGAAAATCAACTATTAGAGAAATAATCCCTGATCCCATATATGGTGATAAGGTTTTGGCCAAGTTTATTAGATCATTGATGGTAGATGGAAAAAAGGATGTAGCTGAAAAACTAATTTATTCCTCTTTTAAAGTAATTGGTAAGAAAGAGAAAAACTCCGAACCTATAGAAGTTTTCAAAAATGCGATTGGAAATGTTCAACCGCAAATCGAAACTAGATCTAGAAGGGTGGGGGGTGCTACTTATCAAGTACCTGTTGAGGTTTCTAGTAGACGAAAGCAGGCTTTAGCAATACGCTGGCTTATAGACGCAGCAAGAAAAAGAAATGAAAAAACTATGATAGATAGATTAGCTAATGAGCTTTTAGATGCTACCAATAAAAGAGGAGCAGCCATAAAGAAGAATGAAGATACAAGAAAAATGGCTGAAGCTAACAGAGCATTTGCGCACTATAGATGGTAATAGAAATATAATGAGTAGAAAAACAGAATTAAATAAATATAGAAACATTGGGATAATGGCACATATTGATGCTGGTAAAACAACTACCACAGAAAGAATTCTATATTACACTGGAGTTTCTCATAAAATAGGAGAAGTTCATGATGGAGCTGCCACTATGGATTGGATGGAACAGGAACAAGAAAGGGGAATCACTATTACCTCTGCCGCTACTACTTGTTTTTGGAAAGACCATAGAATTAACATTATTGACACACCTGGTCACGTTGACTTTACTATTGAAGTAGAAAGATCGTTAAGAGTCCTTGATGGGGCGGTAGCAGTCTTTGATAGTGTTGCTGGAGTTGAACCTCAATCTGAGACAGTCTGGAGGCAGGCCAACAAATATGATGTTCCTAGGATGTGCTTTATTAATAAAATGGATAGAGTAGGTGCTGATTTTTATAGATGTTTAGGTATGATAGAGGATAGATTAGGAGCTACTCCCATAATATTACAATTACCTGTTGGAGCAGAAGCAGATTTTTTAGGTGTTGTAGATATTTTAAATATGAATGAAATAATATGGCAACAGGATACTTTAGGAGCCGAGTTTAAAATAAATGAACTTTCTGATGAATATAGACAAAAAGCTGAGGAGTATAAAAAGAGATTGGTAGAACTTGCAGTAGAGCAAGATGACGAAATAATGGAACGTTATTTAGATGGAAAAGAGCCTAGCATAGATGAATTAAAAAAGTGTATAAGAAAAGGCACTATAAGTGGGGCTTTCGTTCCTGTGCTTTGTGGTACTGCTTTTAAAAATAAAGGTGTGCAACCAATGTTAGATGCCGTTATAGATTACCTGCCCTCACCTACAGACTTACCTCCAGTTAAAGGAGTAGAGGTAAATGGCAGTGAAGAGCTAACTAGAGATAGCACTGACTCAGAACCTTTCTCTGCTCTCGCATTTAAGATTATGACTGATCCTTTTGTCGGAACCTTGGCATTTGCCAGAGTTTACTCTGGTGTAATTGATAGTGGTTCAACTGTAGAAAATACTGTTAAAGGTAAAAAAGAAAGAGTTGGTAGAATGTTGCAAATGCATGCTAATAGCAGAGAAGATATTAAAGAAGCAAGAGCTGGTGATATTATTGCAATATGTGGTTTGAAGTCTGTGACAACAGGTGATACTTTATGTGATCCTAATAAGCCTATAATTCTTGAAAGAATGGAGTTTCCTGACCCTGTTATTGAGGTAGCAGTCGAACCTAAAACTAAGGCAGACCAAGAAAAAATGTCTGAGGCGCTAGGAAGATTAGCTGCTGAAGACCCATCTTTTGGTGTAAGTTCTGATATTGAAAGTGGTCAAACTATTATTAAAGGTATGGGAGAACTTCATTTAGACATTATTGTGGATAGAATGAAAAGAGAATTTAAAGTTGAAGCGGACGTAGGTGCTCCTCAAGTTGCTTATAGAGAAACAATTACTTCTGAAGCTGATGTAGATTATACCCACAAAAAACAATCAGGTGGAGCAGGACAATTTGCTAGGGTTAAAATGGTAATTAAAAAAGGCGAGCCCGGATGTGGTTTAGAGTTTATTAATAAGGTAGTTGGTGGAAACATTCCTAAGGAATATATACCAGGCGTTCAAAAGGGCATAGAAAGTGCTATGCAAAATGGAGTAGTTGCTGGCTATCCTGTTATAGATATTAGCGTCACTCTATATGATGGTGCTTTTCATGATGTTGACTCAAGTGTAATGGCTTTTGAAATCGCTGGTAGATCTGCATTTAAAGATGCCTTATCTAAATCTAAGCCAAAACTATTAGAGCCAATGATGAGAGTAGAAGTAGTAACACCAGAAGATTTTGTAGGGGATGTGATAGGTGATTTAAATAGCAGAAGAGGTCAGGTTCAGGGGATGGAACCTCAAGGCAATGCTACATTAGTTAAAGCAAATGTTCCATTAGCTACAATGTTTGGGTATGTTAATAATTTAAGATCAATGACACAAGGCAGGGCAGTTTATACTATGCAGTTTGATAAATATGAATTAGTTCCAGCGATGGTAGAAGAAGAACTTAAGTCAAAGCTTGCTAGTTAATAAAACAGATTTATAAATATTGAAAACGGAGAAAAAAAATGGCAAAAGAAAAATTTGAGAGAACCAAACCCCATGTCAATATAGGTACCATAGGTCACGTAGATCATGGTAAAACTACTTTGACAGCAGCTATAACTAAAACTTTATCTGCAACAGGAGGGGCAACAAGTATAGCCTATGATGAAATTGATAAAGCTCCAGAGGAAAAGGAAAGGGGTATTACAATTAATACTGCACACGTCGAATACGAAACAGAAGGAAGACATTATGCTCATGTTGATTGTCCCGGACACGCTGATTATGTAAAAAATATGATAACAGGAGCTGCACAAATGGATGGAGGCATTCTTGTTGTATCAGCTGCTGATGGTCCTATGCCTCAAACTAGAGAACATATCCTATTGGCAAGACAAGTGGGAGTTCCGGCATTAGTTGTTTTTCTTAATAAAGTAGATCAAGTAGATGATCCAGAATTATTAGAATTAGTTGAAATGGAAGTTAGAGAGTTATTGTCAAAATATGAATTTCCAGGTGATGATATTCCAATAATAAAAGGTTCAGCATTAAAAGCTTTAGAGGGTGATAGCTCAGATATAGGAGCCCCAGCTATCATGAAGCTGATGGAAGAAGTTGATAAATATGTGCCGCAGCCAGAAAGACCAGTTGATCAACCGTTTCTAATGCCTATTGAAGATGTTTTTTCTATTTCTGGAAGAGGAACAGTTGTAACTGGCAGAGTAGAGTCAGGAGTCGTTAATGTTAATGATGAAATTGAAATCATTGGGATTAAAGATACTACTAAAACTGTATGTACAGGGGTGGAAATGTTTAGAAAACTATTAGATAGAGGCGAAGCTGGAGATAATATTGGTGCACTTCTAAGAGGTATTAATAGAGAAGATGTTGAAAGAGGACAGGTATTAGCGGCACCTGGTTCTATTAAGCCTCATACCAAATTTAAAGCAGAGACTTATGTATTAACTAAAGAAGAAGGTGGAAGGCATACACCATTTTTTGGTAATTACAGACCACAGTTTTATTTTAGAACCACTGATGTAACTGGTACTATTGAATTACCAAGTGGAACTGAAATGATTATGCCAGGTGATAATATTGGTCTAACAGTTAATCTAATCTCTCCTATAGCTATGGCTAAAGGTTTAAAGTTCGCTATTAGAGAAGGAGGAAAAACTGTTGGAGCTGGAGTAGTTTCAGAAATAATTGAGTAATAATTGAATGGTAGGACATCAAAATATAAGGATAAGACTTAAGGCTTTTGACCACAGAATTCTTGACAGTTCAGCTCATGAGATTGTCAATACTGCAAAAAGAACAGGAGCTGATGTTAGAGGGCCTATACCTTTGCCTACCAGAATAGAAAGGTTCACTGTCAACAGATCTCCACATGTAGACAAAAAGTCAAGGGAACAATTTGAAATTAGAACCTTTAAAAGACTTCTTGATATTGTGAGTCCAACTCCACAGACTGTAGATGCATTAATGAAACTAGATCTTGCTGCAGGTGTTGATGTGGAGATTAAGTTATGAGAACCGGTGTATTAGCCAGAAAAGTAGGAATGACTAGGGTTTATACTCCAAACAGAGAGCATAACAGTGTTACGGTTCTAAAACTCCCTTCTAGTATTGTAATAGGACATAGAAAAACTGAAGTAGATGGTTATAATGCTCTTATACTTGGTTTTGAAAAAGTAAATCCTAAGTACTTAAAAAAACCCCAGAAAGAATTTTTTTCTAAAATAAAACAAGAACCACTTAAAAAAGTTAAAGAATTCAGAATATCTGAAGAAAATTTTGTAGAAAAAGGAAAAACTATAATTACTTCTCATTTTGTTGTTGGGCAATTTGTAGATGTTAGGTCTGACTCAATAGGAAAAGGTTTTGCAGGTGCAATGAAAAGACACAATTTTTCTGGTTTAAGAGCCAGTCATGGAGTTTCTATATCTCATAGAAGTCATGGCTCAACAGGTAACAGCCAAGATCCAGGTAGAGTCTGGAAAGGAAAGAAAATGGCTGGGCAAATGGGTAATAAAAAAATAACAGTACAAAGTTTAGAGGTAGTATCAATAGACGAGGAAAGAAGTTTAATACTTGTTAAAGGAGGTGTGCCTGGTTCTATTGGAGGTTGGGTGGAAATTACTGACGCAAAGAAAAAGAGTTTGCCTGCCAACGTTCCTTATCCAGCAGGTATAAGAGGAAATCAGGAAAATAGTCAAAAAGAAAACATAGATACAAAACGGGCCAATAATGACGAAAAAAAAGAAGAAACAGTTGTTATCGAAACGAAAAATTTAGAACAAGATAAAAAAAATGCTGATGAATCAATTAAAGATAATGGAAAAGAGACTAAGTAATGGATAAGGCTATAAAGCATAAAATAATAGATTTAGATAATAAATCTAAAGAAAGCATAGATTTACCAAGCTTTATTTTTTCCGCTGAAATTAAAGAGGAAATTGTTGCTAAGGTTGTAAACTGGCAGCTTTCTAATAAAAGACAAGGAAGTCACAAAGTCAAGGAGAGAAATGAAGTAGTTGGATCTAATGCTAAGATATATAGACAAAAAGGTACAGGACGAGCAAGGCACGGATCAAAAAAAGTTGTTCAATTTAAAGGAGGAGGCGTTGTCCATGGACCTAAAGTTAGATCTCATAATAAAAAAATACCTTCAAAATTAAAAAAGCAAGCTATTAGAATTTTGCTTTCTTCTAAATTGAAAGACGGAAAATTAAAGATAATAGATAAATTAGAATTAAAAAAAATTAAAACCAAGGAAGTTAAAGGT
>CACMKJ010000002.1 GCA_902614225.1 Rhodospirillaceae bacterium | reverse complement strand
CAATACTCCCTTTGAAAAAATAAGAAAAAATATAGACTACGGAGCTGATGTAATTATAAATGGTAATAATGTTTTAGAGTCTGAAAAACATGTAAATAAGTTGGTGGAAAAATATGATTTTGTAAAAATCCATCCATTTGATGACTATGATGTGATATATGGACAAGGCACTTTGATGCTAGAATTTCTTCAAAAACATCCTAACCTTAAAAAAATTTATATACCTGTTGGAGGAGGAGGGTTAATTTCTGGTTGTGCAATAGCAGCTAAGAATTTAAACAAAAATATAAAAATAATAGGAGTAGAAACAGAAAATTTTCCATCTCTATATAACAGTTTTTATAAAACTAAAAAGTCATTTGAAAAAAGCACTATTGCTGAGGGGGTAGCTGTTAACAAAATAGGGAAGAAAAACTTTAAAATTATCAAAGAACTGGTTGATGAAACTGTGCTAGTTAAAGAGAGCTCTATTGAGCAAGCTATCTCAATGTTTTTGATTAATGATAAAACTTTAGTTGAGGGCGCAGGTGCTCTTGGTTTAGCAGCTTTATTAGAGAGTAAAGATAGGAAAAAAAGCGATGAAATAGGAGTTATTGCTTGCGGAGGTAATTTAGATTCAAGAGTTCTATCATCATTATTAATGAGAGAATTGGTAAGAAAAAAACAGGTTTTAACTCTTTCTATAGATATGGAAGATAAGCCAGGACAGCTTAGTGAAATATCTAAATTATGTTCAATGGAAAAAATCAATATATTAGCAGTCGAACATAGCAGGTTTACTTTAGATCTCTCTGTCAGAGCTGCAAGATTAAATATAACTTTAGAGACGCAAGATAAAAAACATGCTAATAAAATTATTAATCTAATTAAAAAATTAGGATTTAAGGTTAAAGAAAAATTTGAAAACTAGGGTCTATATCCAAAAGAACTTGATCCAGTTCTAAGTTTTTTATAAGCAAGTTTTATCCATATACAAGCTTCTTTTCTAGTATCTCTAGGATCTATTACATTTTCTAATAAAAACTTTTCTGCAGTCCTAAATGGAGATGTTAACGAATTGAGTTTGAAATACTTGTCCTTGATAAATTTTTCAGGATTCTTTGCTTTACTAATTTCTGATTTATAAGCTGCCTCAATACCACCTTCAAATGGTAATGAACCTGTGTCAGCAGAAGGCCAGGCAAACCTAAATTTAAAATTCATATGATTAGTATGTGCGGCGCCAGCAACACCAAAAACTTTTCTTAATATAATTGAACACATAGGGTTTTTAAATTGATACATTGCAGCTAAAGCTTTTGCTCCATATTTTATTGTTCCATCTTTTTCAGCATTCTTTCCAATTATAAAACCAGGGTTATCAACAAAGTTTAATACAGGAAAGTGAAATATTTGAGCCAAATCCACGATTTTAATAATTTTTTTACACGAATTAGTTGTCCAACCACCTCCATAAACTTGAGGATTATTAGCTAAAACTATAATAGGATAACCATCCAGTCTTGCTAATCCAGTAATTACAGATAACCCATATTTTTTACCTAATTCAAAAAAAGAATTTTTATCTACTACACTTTTTATAATAGGATGTATGTCATAACTTTCTCTTTTATTTTTGGGTATAATGTTTAATAAAAAGTCTTCTTTTCTAAGAGAGTCGTCTTTAGTTATTTTTTTTTCAGGAAGATTATAGATTGAACTTGGCATAAATGATAAAAAAGCTTTTGCCATTTCCATTGCTTCTGTTTCATTTTTAGCAACATCATCTATAACTCCATTACTACCATGTACCTCGCTACCACCCAATTCTTCTTTTGTAACTTTTTCTCCTATCTTTTCTACTAAGGGTGGACCAGCAACAAAAATTTGGCTAACTTTTCTTACCATTATAGAATAATGGCTACTTACAAGTCTTGCAGCACCCAAACCTGCAACAGGGCCCAGTGCTAAAGATATTACTGGTATTTTAGATAGATTTTCTATAACTTTATCCCAGCCTGGATTAAAAGGAACATAAGTTGATCCTTGTTTTTCTAAAGATTTTACTGATCCTCCTCCACCTGTACCTTCAATAAATCTAACTAATGGAATTTCATATTCATTAGCTAATTTTTCAGCTGCTACCATTTTTTCCCAAATTGAAGCATCAGCAGCACCACCTCTCACAGTGAAATCATCTCCGTAAAAAGCAATTGACTTCTGATTCACTAATCCGTGTCCAATTATTGAATTAGCAGGCAAAAAATTTTCTAGTTCACCTGTTTCTTTGTAACTAGATTGACCACTAAGCATTCCAAATTCTTGAAAACTATCTTTGTCAAAAAATAAATTTATTCTTTCTCTTATGGTATTTCTGTTTGCTTTATGTTGTCTATCAACTTTTTCTTTGCCACCTAGCTCTTTAGCTAGATTTTTTCTTTTATTAAGCTCATCTATTTCTTTTTGCCAGGACATAATTTAGTTTTTTTAGGTTAATTTCTTAAATTGTAGCCTTTTTTAAATATTAATAAAGTAATGACTATTAATATAAATAAAATGAGCAAAATAGTAATAATACTAGTCCAAATACTTACATCTGAAATTTCATAAAAACTATATTTAAAACCACTTACCAAGTATAACACTGGATTTAGTAAAGAAATTTTTTGCCAAATTTCTGGTAACATGTTAATTGAGTAAAAACTACCTCCTAAAAATACAAGTGGGGTTATAACTATCAGAGGTATCAGCGATAATTTTTCAAAGTTATCTGCCCAAAGACCTATTACAAAACCAAATAAACTAAAAGTTACAGCTGTCATTAATAAGAAAAATACCATCAAAAGAGGATGCAATATTTTGAGGTCTATAAAAAATGAAGCAGTTGCGATAATTAAGAGTCCTAAAAAAATAGATTTTGTAGAAGTAGCACCTACAAAACCAATAATCATTTCTACACCACTTATAGGGGCAGCTTGTAACTCAAAAATGGTACCATTAAATTTTGGGAAATAAGTACTAAATGATCCGTTGGATACACTTTGTGTTAATAGGTTTAACATAAGTAAACCTGGAACTATAAACATTCCATAAGTAACACCATCAATTTCTTTTATTCTGGAGCCAATAGCGGAGCCAAATATTACAAAATATAATGAGGTACTTAAAATAGGAGATATTATACTTTGAAGTATAGTTCTTCTAGTTCTGTTCATTTCATGAAAATATATTGCTTTTACTGCCAATAAGTTAATCATTTTTTTCTTTTTTAATAAAATCTACAAAAATACTTTCTAAAGACCTTTTTTCAATATTAAAATCTAGATAATCCATTTTACTTTTTCTTACGCTTAATAAGATATCACTAACTTCATTTTTTTCTTTGCTTAAAAAAAATTCAATATAACTTTTATTTTTATTAACTTTATACGAATATTTATTAAGTGCAGCTGGAACTTTTTTAAGGTTTTTATCAAGAGTAAATACCAATTTATTATTTCCTAATTTATTTAATAATACGTTTTTATCTTCAACCAAAATTATTTTTCCATTATTAATAAAAGCAACTCTATCTGCAATTTCTTCAGCTTCTTCTATGTAATGTGTAGTTAATATTATTGTAACCCCTTCCTTTTTAAGGGTGTAGATTATATCCCACATCTCTTTCCTTAATTCAATATCCACGCCTGCTGAAGGTTCATCAAGAAATAAGATCTTTGGATTATGCGACAGAGCCTTTGCAATTAATACTCTTCTCTTCATCCCTCCTGATAACTGCATTAATAAATTATTTTTTTTATCATCTAGATTCAGCTTTTTTAGTAAATTTAAGATATAGTTATCATCTTTCTTTTTACCCCACAAACCTCTTGAATAGTTTACGTTATCAAAAACTGTTTCAAATGCTTCTAAATGAAGCTCTTGAGGGACCAAGCCTATTAGAGATTTTATTTTTTTTCTATTTTTAGTAAGGTCTACGCCATCTATAAATATAGTCCCTTTAGAGTGATAGGTAATACCACATAACACATTTATTAAAGTTGATTTTCCTGCTCCATTTGGACCTAAGAGTGCAAAAATTTCTCCCTCTTGAATATTTAAATCAATATTTTTTAAAGCTGCGAACTTATTTTTATAAATTTTACTTACTTTTTTTATTTGTATAAAGCTTTTGTTCATATACTAATTAATATAATACTCATTCAAAGCTATTCTTAATTTTCTCTTCTATCTCTATAATCTAAAAGTTTTTCTTCCACATTAGGATCATAAGAGGTGATGCCAGTTTCAGGTGCTTCTTTTGGTGGCAACGGTTTTGCTGGAGCGGTATAAATTATAGTTTTTCTCTCTTCAGCATTAGTTGGATAAAAAGGATTAGCTATCTTTACTTCTTCTCCATTTTCTCTTCCTTTTTCTAACATTTCATCATATTCTTGAGCTTGAGCTGCATTCCAGGGAAATTTATAGAGTCTTGGTTCAATTATATCATCTAATTGTACCAACAAATATATTGCTTCTCCTTCAACCCAATTAACATGAAGTAGAGTAAGTTCATTGGCATACTTATTAAGTAATTCTAAATTTTTTGGCTTGGGTCTACTTAATATTTCCAATAAGGTAGCATAGCTAACTAAATAAGCAAAAACACCAATTGTTATAGATAAAACTTTATACTTTACTTTTTTTCTAGACCATATCGATAGTGCGATAATAAACGATATTAAAATAGTCAAAAGAGTAAAAAACCAATTAAGTAAGTCCATTACATTCCTCCTATTAAACTTTTTCTTAGACTATTTACTGATCCCGAAATTAGCTTAAAATTATTATCAAGTTTAAATCTTAAAACTGTTTTTTCTTTTCCTTCTTTGATTAAGTAAATACTTTTTTCTAATATTTGTTTTCTATATTCTCTGTCAGGCGTAACTAGGCTAGCTGATACTGTGGCCTGAATTTTTGATCTGTTTGAATCGTGTTTAAAAAGGTGAACATTAGCTTGATATTCTCCGGGAGATATACCTCTAGTAAAACTTATTTCATAGTTCAGTGGTGTATAGTCTCCAGTCATTCCTCTGTCATCTCTTAGCAAATTAAAAATCACACCTGAAGGTTTAGAATATCCAACTGGCCCATCATTTGGTCCTTTAACCCAAAGATCTAAATCTGCATCAATATCTTTTGGCCAAAATAACTCTATTATTACACTTCCTACAGGTTCTTTTATCAATTCTTGTTTAGTCTTTAGGTTAAGCCATGGCAATAATAATAAAACTATTGCAATAAAACCGCTTAATGCTAACAGCGTAACATCTCTAAAGACAGTATTAGATTGCTCTTCATCTATAGCGTTTAGGTCATTAAAAGAATCATGCATTTATTTTTTTTCTCCTAATTCTATAATCTTAGACAATAATTTATTTGCACCTGTTGACATGATTTGATAACAAATATTTAACCAAACACTGCAAATTGAACCTACTAAGGTAGTGTAAAGTGCTACAGACATACCTTGAATAAGAGTTGAAACCATTTTACTAACTTCTTCTGGATTACTAGATACACTGCCGTCTACCCCTGATAACGCAATAATAAAACCTATCACGGTTCCAATTAGACCTAAAATCACAAGAGTATTAGCCATAAACTTTATGTAGCCTATTTTAGAACTTAATTTAATTCTTAATGATGCGGCTAAATTATTTCTTGAACTTGCATCAAGTTTTTTCGAATTTTGTAAAAACTCTTTTGCTAGAGAGTGATTAGGTAAAATTTTTAAAAATGAGTAATTTAGTTCTCTGCTAAGCCAAAAAGTTCTGTATGCTGCCAATATAAAACCAGCAGCAAACAATGTTAATATTACTATAACCATATTGGTTATATCAGCTTTTATTGCTTTAGTAACATAGCCCTGAGTTATTAAGACAAACAAAAAAATCAAACCTACTAAATTTATCAGAGAGTATCTTAATATTAATAGATATTTGTATTGCATGATTATTCCTTTATTTTAATTATTTGAAAGTTCGTCATTGTTTATTAATTCAACAGAATCCTTATTACCTGATCTAAGCATCACATATTTATTATTTATAGAGTTTTTCTTTAGTTTGCCCTTCTTATCTAGTTCAAATTGAAAAACAGTAATTTCTTTTCCTATTTCTTCAAGCTTTTTTGAAGTTTTTAGTATCTGCTTTCTTTTATTGGAATCAGGGTCAACAACTGAAACTAATAACTCTGCAATTATAGGTTTAAAAGGAGTTTTATCTTCTCTATAAAGGTGTACATTTGCAATGTAAACTCCATCACTTATTCCTCTAGAATATGAAACCTCATAATTAACAGGAGAGTTATCTTTATAAATACCTAAATCATCCCTTAGTAGGTTAAAAAATATTCCACCTTTATTTGAATAACCTACCGGTATGTCATCAGGAGCTTGCACCCATAAGTCTATGTCCACATCTCTTTTATCATCCCAAAAGAGCTCTACTATAACATTTCCTGGTGGAATAGAAGTAGATTCTTCTTCTGTGGGAGGATTAACAAAAGGTATTAAAAGGATCACCATTGATATAAAGCCTGTTAAGGCTAATAATATTACATCTCGAAATACAACGTCATTTTCGTTTGATAATCCATTATTTTCCAAAATTTTCTCCCATTGTCAAAGCATATAGTACAAGTATTTATTAATAGCACAAACATTAAAATTGATAATAAGAATTTATTTTATAATGTTTGATAAAATTATAGACTTGACCTATCGTATAAACCTATTAATATTATAATAATAATTAATAACCAAAGGGAGGATTAATGTTAAAGTATATAATTACTACAATTTTTGCTTTCGTATTTTCATTCAACGCATTCGCTAATACTAGTTGGGATGATATATTAAATGCAAAAAAAGCCCCTCAAAATTGGTTGACCCATCATGGTTCACTTGATGGTCATAGATTTTCAGGGTTAGACGATATAAATAAAAAGAATGTTAAAAAACTTAGAGTTGCATGGACTGCAATGATTGGTGGAGTAGAAGGTGGTGGAATATGGGATCACGCTGGACTAGAGGGTACCCCAATTGTTGAAGATGGTTTTATGTATGTTACAGATGGATGGGGATCTGTCTATAAGTTTGATGCTACTAAAAACGGAAAGTTAGTTTGGAAAATGAACCCAGATACAGACCATGATTTTCCTGGCGCTGTAACTTGTTGTGGTATTAACAACAGAGGAGTAGCTCTTATTAATAACACAGTAGTTTCACACACACTTGATGGAAGACTCATAGTGACTAATAAAGAAACAGGAGAAATTCAGCAAGAAGTTCAACTAGCTGATGCAGCTGTTTCTGAAGTTATTACTGCAGCACCATTGATTGTTAAAAATTCTGCTATTACTGGAGTTGCTGGTGCTGAGTATGGTATCAGAGGCTGGTTGCATTCTACTAATTTAGCTGATGGATCTAAGAATTGGAGAACATACACTATTCCAGCACCAGATGAGCCTGGAGGAGATACTTGGAAGCAAGGACCTGAAGCTCATAGTAAAGATGCATGGATGCATGGAGGTGGATCAACTTGGGTTGTAGGTTCTTATGACCCTGACTTAGATGTTATTTATTGGGGTGTAGGTAACCCTGGTCCTGACTGGGATAATGAATATCGTCCAGGTGATAACCTTTACAGTAACAGTGTATTAGCTTTAGATGCAGATTCTGGAAAAATTAAATGGTATTTCCAATACACACCTAATGATCCATACGATTTTGATGGAGTTAATGAGCAAACACTAGTTGATGCAAAAGTATTTGGTAAAAAAACCAAAGCTGTTTTGCATGCTGATAGAAATGGTTTTGCATATGCGCTTGATAGAGAATCAGGAAAGTTTTTATGGGGAACACCTTTTGTTAAAAAGCTTGACTGGACAGTAGGTCTAGATAAATATACTGGTAGACCTTTAGATTATGATCCTAACAAGGATGTTCAAAGATATGTTCCTTCTACAAGTGGTTTTAGAGCTCAGCCAGAAGGTACTTCATGTCCTGGTAACATGGGAGGAAAGAACTGGCCTCCAACCGCATATGACCCAGACAGAAATATGTACTATATTCCTGTAATTGAGAGTTGTGCAATGCACGTTAACGTTCCTCAAGAAAAGGAATGGGTAGCTAGAGAGTTTTGGTTAGGTGGCGGACCTAAAATGGGACCACAAATAACTGGAAGCGTTACAGCTATGGATGTTAACTCTGGTAAAGTTGTTGCAAAGTATGATATGGATTACCCACAACTTGGAGGTTTAGTAGCCACTAAAGGTGGATTAGTATTTTCATCTCATCCTGATGGGACAATAGTTGCATTAGATTCAGATAATCTTAAAGAATTATGGTCATTTGAAACTAATACAGGTGTTAACGCACCTCCAATAACTTTTGAAGCAGGCGGTAAGCAATATGTTGCTATTCTTGCTGGGTTAGGTGGAGCATGGCCGAAGTGGTTTTTATCTTCGACTCCAGGTTTAGAAAAAGTAGAGCCTGGACAAACTCTTTACGTGTTTGGCCTATAAAGCATAACAAATTAATGGAGCTTCTTTAACAGAGGAAGCTCCATTTTTTTATCATGATAAAAATACTATCAACAATTTCTATTTTTTCTTTTTTATTACTTTCTATTAATTGTGTTTACGGTGATGATTTAAGAGACTTCAAAGTAGGAACAAACATAGATTTAGTTCCTGAAAGAGGATATGTAAATCTTAAATGTGAAGATCAAACAGAAATCTCAAAATGGAGTAGTTTTAAAAAATGTAAAAAAAATTCTAATAACAACTACATAATTAAGTTTGAGTATGATGAAAGATTTGCAGTTACTGAAGAATATGAAGGAACTCAAGTTGCGGGGCATCCAGTATTAATTAATGTTGCAATTGATGAAAGAGGAATATTACAAGAAATTAATATTAACACAGACCCAACAGCACCATTTTATTTTAGAAAGCAATCGCATTTACTTTGGCTTAGAGTAAAATCAAGATATGGTTCGCAGGGATGGGAATGTGTAGATAGGAGTCCCAAGAAAGATCATATAAAGATAGGAAAAAAATATATTAATAATACTTGTGTCAAATTAGTTGAAAATAAACTAATAACAATACAATCTCAATTTTATTTTGTAGGAGACAAATCAAGCAGAGACAATTTAGTTAGTAGATCCTATTTGCAAATTAAATTAAATAATAAAGTGTAAATATGAAAATATATAACGTTTTAAAGATTTTATTGGTTTTAATGATTAGCAGCGCTAACTCACAACCGCCAAAGTTTGACTACGGTCTTTCTGCTTACAAAAAAGGTAATTGTATGGGGTGTCATAAATGGCATGGTGATGGAGGGCCTGGCTATGGAGGAGCTGCTTTATCACTGAGGGAAACCGGTCTTGATAGAGAACAGTTAACAAAAATAATTGCCTGTGGCAGACCTGGCACAAATATGCCTTTTTTTGATAAAAAAGCTTATATTGATGATAGGTGTTTTGGTATGAAGTTTTCTGATTTTGAAGGGGATGATAAAAATAGGCCACTAGTGGCAAAAAGTTATTTAAACAAAAGACAAATTGAGGCAGTCGTAAATTTTATAATTAATGACTTACAAGGACAAAAAGTATCAAAAGATTATTGTTTAAAGTTTTTTGGAAAACCTACAAAGTCATGTGATGGATTATAACTAAATTTTTAAAATAAACGTTTCTCCGCAGCTTTTTCTTTTAACTAGTATCTTATATAAATGTAAATCCATTTTTTTTAGTCTTTTGTAAATATATAAACCTATATTCTCTAAAGTAGGATTTTCTAAGTCAGTAATATCATTTAAAAATTTGTGATCTAAATCTTTCTTAATAAAATCTAGCTTATTTTGAAATATACTAAAATCTAATACTAATCCACTTTTTTTAATTTCATTAGTTTGATCAATTATAAAAATTTCAACAAAATAAGAATGGCCATGAATATTTTCATTAACTTCATTATTTGTTGTAGTTAAATTATGTGCAGCCTCAAAGTAAAAACTTTTTGATATAATTTTTTTCATTATTTAATTTTTAAAAATTTATGAGATTGAATACTTAATTTCCATTTAGGATTTTTTAATACATATCTTATGCTTTTTTTTGTATTTAAAACAACATTTTTATTTTCTAAGGGCTGAATATAAAAATGTTGGAAGTTTAATTTTTCATATTCAGAAAGAGTTATATTTTTCTGCGGAAATACTACTTTTATCTCATTACCTTTCTTAACTATAAGCTTGCTTTTAATTTTTGGGCTTACACATACCCAATCTATTCCTTTGGGTAAAGGCAGTGTTCCATTTGTTTCAACCGCCACTCTAAACCCATATTTTCTAATTCTTTTTATAAGATTACTATCTAATTGTAATATTGGTTCTCCTCCAGTAAAAACTACAAATTTATTCTTTTTTCTTTTAGGCCATAATGAATTAATTTTTTTTACAAGATCATCTAATTTATATTTGCCACCATTAATACCATTTACTCCATTGAAGTCTGTATCACAAAATGAGCAAATAGCTTTTTTTCTATCTTTTTCTAACCCATTCCATAGGTTGCATCCAGAAAACCTACAAAATACTGATGGCGTTCCTATATTATAGCCTTCACCTTGTAAAGTAAGAAATATTTCTTTGACTGAGTAAACTTTATTTGCTTTGATCATTTTTTACAAATTTCTTCCAGCCCTTTGACCTTAGTAAGCATGCCGGACATTTATTACATCCATAACCCCAGGCATGAAAAGTTTTTCTATCTCCTTCATAACAGGTATGTGTATTTTTTATAATAAAATTTAAATAATCTTTTCCTCCTATTTCTTTTGCCATTTTCCAAATATCAGATTTATCTTTCCACATTAGTGGTGTATGAAATTTATAGCTTTTTTCCATTCCTAAGTTAATAGATTTTTCTAATGATTTAATTGTATCATTCCTACAATCTGGATAACCAGAATAATCAGTCTGACATACACCTGAAACTATGTGTTTTATTTTCTTATCATAAGCATAGGCTGCACTTAAGGAATAAAATAAAATATTTCTGCCTGGTACAAATGTGTTAGGTAAACCTTTTCCTTCTTTAATTTTTATATTAGATGTGAGGGAATTTTTATTAAAATCTTTTATATTATTGATTTTATAGGTGTAGGAGCTTTTAATTTTATTATTCCATTTAGTAAAACTTTTATTTAATTTTTTTATAATTGATTTTGCTGAAGTAATTTCTATTCGATGCTTTTGACCATAATCAAAAGTTATCAAATGTACTTCCTTAAATTTGTTTAAACACCACCCTAACACAGTTGTGCTATCTTGACCCCCTGAAAACATTAAAAGTACTTTATCCATATTATACATTATCTAAATATTTAGTTTTAATAATAATTTTTCCTATAGATTTGCGATCTCTAATTTTTGTTAGTTCATAAATTAATTTATTAAAAGGTTTAATTTTATATCTTTCTACTTTAAAAACTCCTTTTCTATACAAAGAAAATATATCTCTTATAACTTTCTTTTTCTTTGTGATAGAGCAACGTCTTAAAAACTCACCTGCTCTTACTCCAAATATTTGAATGCTTTTAATTAATATATAATTAGTTTTAATAGTAGTTATATTATTATTAGTAAAGCCAACTATTAGATATTTTCCATTCCAACTTAAGCTTCCTAAAATATTTTTTTCCTTTAATAATCCATTAATATCTAAAATAATATTTGTTCCCTCATTATTAGTAAATTCCATTACTTCTTTTTTAATATCATTATTGATAAAAATAATTTTTTCTACTCCTAACTCTTTTAGTAAGGCTGCTTTTTTTTTATTGCTTACTATACAAATTACTTTAGCTTTTAGGTGCAAAGCAAGTTTAACACAAGCTTGTCCTACACCTCCTGAAGCACCAGTTATTAATATAAAATTATTTTTTTTTATTTTAGCTTTTTCTAATAACGTCACATAGGCAGTTAGTGCTGAAGAAAAAAAAGAAGCTCCATCTATACTGGAAAAATTTTTTTCTAATAAAACTAATTGTGATTTATTAATTATAGCTTCTTCGCTAAAACATCCGCTTTTAGAAAAAATAATAGCCTTCCTATTTAATAGTTTTATGTTGTTGCAATTTTCTTCAACTATAATTCCACAAGCCTCTGTTCCAGGCACGAATGGTAATTTATTTTTATACTGATAGTCTCCTTTAATCATTAATGTATCTACATAATTTAAACCAATTGCTAAGACCTTTAATCTCACCTCATTTTTTTTTAATTCTGTACTCTTACTTTTTTTGATCTTGAGTTTTTCTATTTTACCAAGTTTTTGGCATATGTAATTATTGTAATACATTTTTTTCATTAGTTATTATTAATAGTATTTTATATAAACTATATTATAATTTTAACAGGAGATTACTATGAATATTAATAATTTATTTGGTGTTAAAGATAAGGTGGTTTTAATTACTGGTGGATCAAGAGGAATAGGAGAAATGATTGCGAGTGGCTTCTTAGCAAATGGAGCTAAAGTTTATATTAGCTCAAGAAAAATAAAAGACTGTGATGCAACAGCAAAGCGATTATCAGAAAAATATGAATCTGAATGCATATCAATTCCTGCTGATATTTCAGACTTAAATGGTATAAATAAACTATTTACTAATTTTGATAAATACAATAATAATTTAGATATATTAATTAATAATGCTGGAGCTGTTTGGGGTGAACCCTTGCATAAGTTTAGTGAGGACGGTTGGGACAAAGTAATGGATTTAAATGTAAAATCTATATTTTTTATGATACAAAAATTTTTAGATTTATTGAAAAAAAATACTACTTCTGATAATCCGGCTAGAATTATTAATATAGGATCAATCGATGGAATTAATACACCATACTATGAAAATTATTCTTATAGTATAGCAAAGTCAGCTGTACATAAGCTAACTTCAGTATTAGCTGCTAAATTAATTAAAGATAACATAATATGTAATGCTATTGCTCCTGGACCTTTTCCTAGCAAAATGTTAGGAAGTGCTGTTGAACATGATTATAGTGTTATATCTAAAAAGAATCCAAGCGGAAGAGTAGGTATGCCTGAAGATATAGCAGGGCTTGCAATATTTTTAGCTTCTAGAGCAGGACAATATACTGTAGGTGAAACAATTACATGTGATGGTGGTTTAGTTGCATCAGCAGGTCACGATTTGACTAATGATTAACTTAAAAATCAAATAATAATTATAGCTTATTAATAGTTGAGTGTTTTAGCTAAACTATTAATTAAAGTAATTAGTTTACTTGTTTATCTGAGTCTTTCCAAAATGGTTTTCTTAATTCTGTTTTTAAAATTTTTCCAGCCCCTGATACAGGCATAGGGTCTTCTCTAAACGAAACAGATTTTGGACATTTAAAACCAGCAATATTTTTATGGCAATGCTCCATTACTTCATTTTCATCAATAGATGTGTTTTCTTTTAATCTAATGATTGCATGAACGGCCTCTCCCCATTTTTCATCAGGAATTCCAATAACTGCGCATTCTAAAACATTTTTTAATTGATAAATTGTATTCTCAACTTCTGTAGAATAAATATTTTCTCCACCAGATATAATCATGTCCTTTACTCTATCAACTATGAATACATAGCCAGATTCATCCATTTTTGCTCCATCACCAGTCTTCATCCAACCATTTACTATTGCTTTTTCTGTTAATTCTTTTTGTCTCCAATAACCTAACATTATATTTGGACCTCTTGCGTATATTTCGCCTACTTCACCTCTAGGAACCTCCTTGCCATTTTCGTCTGCTATTTTTAGTTCAACTCCTGCTACGGCTTTACCACATGATTTGAATTTATATGCTAATGGACCTTCAAAAACATGAGTTTCTGGGCCTGAACAAGTTAGAAGGGGAGCACATTCAGTTTGCCCATATGCATGATAAAAAGTACAATTGGGAAGTATTTCCATTGCTTTTACTATTACCGGTTCAGGCATAGGTGAAGCCCCATACATTATTTTTTTTAAACTACTTAAATCATAATCGGAAATTTCTGGGTCATTAACTGCCATATTAACCATAGTGGGAACAAGAATAGTTTCTGTTATTTTAAACTTATTGACTGCTTCAAAAAATAATTTTGGTATAAATCCAGGAATAAAATAATGACTACCTCCAACTTGACTAATCCCAAAAAGACCAGCACAGTCAGCAATATGAAACATAGGAGCAGCGTGCAACCATTTAGCATTTTCATTCATATTACCCATAAGAGCGCAGTTTAATGCATCTACTACCATGTTAGTATGAGAAAGCATTACTCCTTTAGAACGGCCAGTTGTACCGCCTGTATAAAACAAACCAGCTAAATCATCATAGCCTCTCAGAGCATCCTCTATGGTTTCACTAGTAATTAAATCTTCATAGTTAATCATATTATCTGGACAAGTATCATCAGATAAATACACTATATTTTTAACACTTGATATCTTATTCTCTTTTTTGAGATTAATTACTATTTCTGCAAAATTTTTGTCTACAAACAATAGTTTGCTCTCACTGTCATTTATCCAAAACTCTATTTCTGGTGGTGCTAGTCTGGTATTAATTGGAACGAATACCGCTCCTGCCCAAGATACTGAGTATAAAAATTCAAAGTATCTATCACTATTATGTGCTAATATTGCGACTCTATCACCCTCAGAAACATCAAATTTTCTTATGCTATAAGCTATTTTTGATATTCTTTCTAAGCTTTCTTTCCAAGTAAAACTTCTATCTAAATAGGCAGTGGATGTCTTGTTTGGAAAAAGTTGCACATTTCTTTTCAAAGCCTGCGTTATATACATTATATCTCCTTAATACGACTAGTTACATATTTATATATTAAGGTTATAATAGTATTTAGTAAAGATTAATTGCTTTACGGTTTTAATTTATTCTGTTAACCATAAAATATGTTTGATCCTAAACAAATTAAGGCTTTTACATTCGATACTGGAGGCACAGTTCTTGATTGGCACACAGGTTTCAAACAAGGATTTGAAAAACTAAATTTTTATGAAAAAAATGGTTTTAAAAGTGATGAGATGGCCAATTTATTTAGAAAAAAGTCTTTGGAAATTATTACAAGGCAAGAGGGTAAAGAATTAGTTAATTTTGATACTGCCCATAAAATTGCTTTAGAGCAAATTTTAAATGAAAAAAAGATTAAATTAGATCAAGAAGATATAAAATTTTTAACTTATGAAGTACCGACAAACTTAAAAGTTTGGAGAGATTTCTTAATTCCTTTTGAAGAATTAAGAAAAAAATTTATATGTGTATCTTTTACTTTGTTAAGTAATAGGTTAGTTTTTTTAAATTCTAAAGCTAACAAAATAAGCTGGGATTTAATTTTGTCCTGTGAAACATTAGAAGTTTATAAACCAAATGTTAATGCTTATTTAAAAACAGCTAAAATGTTGCAATTAAAACCTGAAGAATGCGTGATGGTTGCTTGTCATAGTTTTGATCTCAATGCAGCACAAAAAGCAGGTTTTAATACAGTTTTTGTAAAAAGATTACATGAATGGGGTCCTGATACCAAAATTTCCATAGATGGTAAGTATGATATGGTTATAGAAGATTTTAGTGAATTAAAAGAATTTTTTGATTAAGTTGTTTTTCTTCTAATTTATTAAAATTTAGGTTACAACTTTATGAAATTACTCTATATATAGATTATAGCGGAAACATAAATGAATTATTCAGAATATTTACCTATATTTATTTTTATAGTCATTGCTTTTTCTATGTCTCTAGGATTTGCATTGCTTTCAGGAATAGTGGGTCCTAATAAACCAGATAAAGAAAAATTATCAGCTTATGAATGTGGCTTTGAGCCATTTGAAGATGCAAGAGTAAAATTTGATGTTAGATTTTATCTAGTAGCTATATTGTTCATAATATTTGATTTAGAAGTAGCATTTTTGTTTCCATGGGCCATTTCACTATCATTAATTGGAATGGTAGGTTATTTATCCATGATGATATTTTTGTTAATTTTAACCGTTGGTTTCATTTATGAATGGAAAAAAGGAGCTTTAGATTGGGAATAAAAGAAAATTTTTATAATGAAAATATCTTTAATGCAGATAAAGCAAATAATAAAGGATTTGTTCTAGCAAAGTTTAATGATTTGCTAAGTTGGGCAAGAGCGGGATCATTATGGCCTATGTCATTTGGATTGGCTTGTTGTGCTGTTGAAATGATGCAAACCGGCGCGTCAAGATATGATTTGGATAGATTTGGTGTTGTATTTAGGCCAAGCCCAAGACAATCTGATGTAATGATAGTGGCTGGCACTTTAACTAATAAAATGGCGCCGGCTTTAAGAAAGGTTTATGATCAAATGCCAGAACCCAGATGGGTAATTTCAATGGGGAGTTGTGCTAATGGAGGAGGTTATTATCATTATTCTTATTCTGTAGTTAGAGGTTGCGATAGAATCATCCCTGTAGATATTTACGTTCCTGGTTGTCCTCCTTCTGCCGAAGCTTTGCTTTATGGAGTTTTGCAGTTACAAAAAAAAATTAAAAGAGAAGGCAGAAATTCTATATAAGTTCTTTTAGAGAGAAAAAATTGGTAAGTTTAATAAAAAGTAATAAAAACAATACTTTAAAAATTATATCTGATGTTTTAGACACTGTGGTAGATGAGAATGATTATAATTTAGAACTTAAAAATGGACTATACTTACTAAATATAAATCAATTTATGTTAATAAAAGTTGTTAAAATACTTAAAGAAAATGAAAAGTTAAAGTTAAACCAATTTATTGATTTAACAGCTGTAGATTATCCTAATAAAGAAAATAGATTTGAAATGATTTATATCTTACTTTCGATAGAATTTAATTTTAGAATTATTATTAAATTTTTCATCAACGAAAATGCTAGTGTTGATAGCATTACCAACTTATTTCCTGCTGCTAACTGGTATGAAAGAGAAGTCTGGGACCTATTTGGAATAGCTTTTAATAATCATCCAGATTTAAGAAGATTATTAACTGATTACGGTTTTATTGGGCATCCTCTTAGAAAAGATTTTCCTCTCTCTGGGAATGTAGAGGTTAAATACGACTTAAATGAAAAAAAAGTAGTTTATGAGCCTATAAAACTTACTCAATCATTTAGAGAGTTTGAGTTTGAAAGTCCTTGGAAAGGAGAAAAACTGGATAATAATAATGAATGAAAAACAAATAAAAAATCTAACTTTAAATTTTGGTCCTCAACATCCTGCTGCGCATGGTGTCTTAAGATTAGTCTTGGAAATGGATGGAGAGGTAGTTGAAAGAGCTGATCCTCATATAGGGTTACTCCATAGAGGAACTGAGAAATTAATTGAAAATAAAACCTATCTTCAGGCTATGCCTTACTTTGATAGACTAGATTATGTTTCTCCAATGGTGCAAGAGCATGCTTTTGTATTAGCAGCTGAACAATTGTTAGCATTAGAATTACCTGAAAGAGCTCTCTGGATTAGAGTGTTATTCGATGAAATTACTAGAATACTTAATCATGCTCTGCAAATTGGAGCACAAGGATTAGATTTAGGAGCTACTACGCCATTTCTATGGCTTTTTGAGGAAAGAGAAAAACTCATGTCTTTTTATGAAGCAGTTTCAGGAGCAAGGCTTCATGCAGCTTATTATAGAATTGGTGGTGTCCATCAAGATATTCCCGAGCAAACCTTAAACGACATAGCTAACTGGAGCAAAGGATTCCATAAGATTATTAACGATATTGAGGGTTTATTAGATGAGAATAGAATTTTCAAGCAAAGGACTGTTGATATAGGCGTTGTATCAAAAAAGGAAGCATTAGATTGGGGTTTTACTGGACCGATGTTAAGAGGGTCAGGGGTTGCTTGGGACTTAAGAAAACATGAACCTTATGCCATTTATGATAAAGTAGATTTTGATATTCCTGTTGGTAAAAATGGAGATTGTTATGATAGATACCTGATTAGAATGGAAGAGATGAAACAAAGTTTAAAAATAATAAATCAAGTTTTGGACAAAATGCCAAAAGGAGAAGTAATCAATGATAATCCTAGAATATCTCCTCCTAAAAGGAATACTATGAAATCTTCTATGGAAAGTTTAATAAGTCATTTTAAACTATATACTGAAGGTGTAAGGGTGCCAGAGGGTAGTGTATATCGTGCAGTAGAAGCACCTAAAGGCGAATTTGGTGTTTATTTAGTTTCAGATGGTACAAATAAGCCTTACAGGTGTAAAATAAGAGCCCCTGGGTTTGCACATTTACAGGGGCTAGACTTTATGACAAAAGGTCATCAGTTAGCTGACCTAGTCGCTTGTATAGCAACTATGGATGTTGTTTTTGGAGAAATTGATAGATAAATGAAAAGTAATAATAACAATAATTTAGAAAAGTTTGAGTTTACGAAAAAAAATCTTGAGGAAGTTGATAAAATTTTTGCTAAATATCCAGATGAGCAAAAAGCTAGTGCTGTCATGCCTTTATTAGATCTTGCAATGAGACAAATAGGTGGTTGGATTACTGAGTCTGCAATGAGATACATTAGTACCCTAATTAATGTTCCATACATAAGAGTTTATGAAGTTGCGTCTTTTTATTCTATGTTTAATTTGAAGCCAATTGGAAAAAATTTCATTCAAATATGCACAACCACATCATGCTGGCTTAGGGGTAGTGACGACATATTAAAATTATGTAAAAAACACCTAAATGTAGAAAACAACCAAACCACAAAAGATGGCTTATTTACATTAAAAGAGGTTGAATGTCTTGGAGCTTGTGTTAATGCTCCAATGATACAAATTAATGATAATTATTATGAAGAATTGAATAAAGATAGTCTACTAAACATATTAAATAAATTAAGAGAAGGTAAAGAAGTTAGTATTGGACTTCAAACTAAAAAAAGAAAGGGTGCTGAACCTATAGATTCAGTAAATAATTAAATGCTCAATAAGAAAGATAGAATTTTTAATAACTTATATGGTTTAAAAGGTAATGGTTTAAAAACAGCTTTTGCATTAGGCGACTGGTCTGAAGCAAAAGATATTATTGTTAAAGGAAAAGATTGGATACTTAAACAAGTAAAAGACTCTGGTCTGAGAGGTAGGGGTGGTGCTGGTTTTCCGTCAGGATTGAAATGGTCCTTTATGCCACCGAAAAGTGAATATAAACCAAACTATTTAATAGTTAATGCTGATGAGAGTGAGCCTGGTACTTGTAAAGATAGAGAAATTATTAGAAATGAACCTTTTAAACTCTTGGAAGGCATTTTGTATGCTTCTGTAGCTATGGATGTACATACAGCATACATTTACATTAGAGGTGAGTTTTACAATGAATATTTAAATTTACAAAGAGCCATTGATGAGTGTTATTCAAATAAATTACTGGGTAGAAATATACTTAAATCTGGCCATGACTTGGATATTTATGTTCATAGAGGAGCTGGAGCTTACATTTGTGGAGAAGAATCTGCACTTATAGAGAGTTTAGAAGGAAAGAAAGGTCAACCCAGACTTAAACCACCTTTTCCAGCTAATGTTGGGTTATATGGGTGTCCTACTACAGTTTCAAATGTTGAGACTATAGCAGTAGTACCAGCTATTTTAAAAAGAGGAGCATCCTGGTTTGCTGGCTTAGGAAATGAAAATAATACGGGCACTAAACTTTTTTGTATATCAGGCCATGTAAATAATCCTTGCACAGTGGAAGAGGAGATGGGGGTTGATTTAAAAGAACTTATTGAAAAACATTGTGGAGGAGTTTTAGGGGGCTGGAAAAACTTAAAAGCAGTAGTTCCAGGGGGTTCTTCTACTCCTTTAGTTCCTGCGTCCTTATGTGATAATCTTGCAATGGATTTTGACTCACTAAAAGCTGTAAAAAGTGGACTTGGAACTGCAGCAGTAATAGTAATGGATAAGACAACTGATTTAATTGAAGCTATAACAAGGTTCTCTAGGTTTTATAATCATGAAAGTTGTGGTCAGTGTACTCCATGTAGGGAAGGAACAGGATGGATTTTAAAAATAATGAGAAAATTATGTAAGGGTGCAGCAGATTTTGAAGATATAGATAAATTAGAAGATATTTGTTCACAAGTTGAAAATCATACTATTTGTGCTCTAGGTGATGCCGCTGCATGGCCTGTTCAAGCTTTAATTAGACACTATAGAAAAGACATAGAAAAAAGAATATCAGTTAGCAATCTAAAGAGACCAGCTGAATGAAAAAAGTTTTTGTAAACGAACAGGAAATTTTAGTACCAGATAGTGCGACAGTTATGCAAGCATGTGAAATAGCAGGTGAAGAAATTCCTAGATTCTGTTATCATGAAAGCCTTTCCATAGCTGGTAATTGTAGAATGTGTTTAGTTGAAGTAGAAAACTCTGCTAAGCCGGTTGCCTCATGTGCTTTTCCAGTTGCTGAAGGAATGAAAATAGTTACAAATTCAGATAAAGTAAAAAAAGCTAGAAAAGGTGTAATGGAATTTCTCTTAATTAATCACCCATTAGACTGCCCTATTTGTGATCAAGGAGGTGAATGTGATCTTCAAGACCAATCACTTTACTACGGAAAGTCATATAGTAGATTTGAAGAAAATAAAAGAGCAGTTGAAGATAAAAATTTTGGCCCATTGGTTAAAACAGTAATGACTAGATGTATTCATTGTACCAGATGTGTGAGGTTTCTTGATGAAGTAGCAGGCACACATGAATTAGGAGCCATAAATAGAGGCGAGAGTATGGAAATTGCTACTGTAGTGGAGGAGGGAATAACGAGTGAGCTTTCAGGAAATATAATTGACTTGTGTCCAGTTGGTGCTTTAACCTCAAAGCCTTATGCATTTACTGCAAGATCATGGGAGTTAAACCATCATGATACAATTGATGTTACGGATGGTTTAGGTTCTAATATAGTAGTGGATGAATTTCAAGGAGAGATAAAAAGAGTTTTGCCAAGGTTTAATGAAAACATAAATCAAGAATGGATTTCTGATAAGTCAAGGTTTTCTTATGATGGTTTAAATATACAAAGACTTGACAAACCTTTTGTTAGAAATATTGAAAATAAGTTAACTACAACAGATTGGGAAACAAGTTTAGACAAAATATCTTTTTTACTTAAACAGTACAATAGTAATCAAATAGGAGTAGTTGCAGGTTCATTATCAGATGTAGAAACTATGTTTGTTGCTAAAGAAATGTTTAATGGATTAGGAGTTTATAATCTTGATTGTAGATTTAATGGATCAAACTTTAAAATAGAAACTAGGTCTGATTGGCTCTTTAATAGTAAAGTTTCGGGGATAGACAAAATTGACAAATTACTTATAGTAGGTTGTGATCCAAAAAGAGAGGCAACTGTATTGAATGCGAGAATTAGAAAAAGATGGCTTACAGGAGAATTGGAGATTATTTCTATTTGTGCTCCAAATGATTTAACTTATAAAGTTGAAAATTTAGGTAATGATATTGCTATTCTTAATAATGCAGATATTATCAATACCATTAAAGATTTTTTTCAGAATTCTAAATTTCCAATGATAATTTTAGGAGACAGTATTTTAAGCACTGAAGAAGGTGAGAATATTCATGTAATAACTAAGAAAATTGCAGACAGTTGTAATGTAATTAAAGAAGATTGGAATGGATTTAATATTTTGAGTCCTTATGCCTCAAGAGCTGGTGGCCTTGAGGTTGGTTTTATTCCAACTAAAAATGGTATTAATGCAAAACAAATGAAGAAGAAAATTTTAGAAAAAGAAATAAAGTTACTTTTTTTAATAGAGGCTGATGATTTTGATATAGGAGAAATAGATAATGAATCTACTAAAATAGTTTATGTAGGGCATCATGGAGATAAACTAGCCTCTAAAGCAGATGTTATATTACCTATTACGGCATTTACAGAGAAAAAAGCTCTATACATAAACATTGAAGGAAGACCTCAGTTCACAAAAAAAATTATTCAAAATAAAGGGCTAGCTGTTGATGGTTGGAAAATATTTAGGGCACTTGCAGATAAATTAGGTATAAAGTTAAAATATAATAATCATCAGCAACTCTTAGATAGAATATTTAAACTCCATCCAGAAATTTCCTCTATTAACGAAATTGTTCCTGCAAAATGCCTAAAATCAAATAAAAGCATACCTAAAATTAAATCATTAAAAAGTAGTTTCTTAGTTAAAAATTATTATCAATCATGCCCTATTACAAGAGCTTCTATTAATATGGCAAACTGCATAAAAAGATTTTCAAAAAAAGAAGAAAGTATTGTAAATGGATAATTTTTTTATACAACTTATAGAAATACTTACTATTAGTTCTTATGTATTACTTATAGTGGGTCCTTTATTAATTTGTGTAGCTTTCTTAACTTATTTAGAAAGAAAAGTTATTGCTGCAGTACAATACAGAAAAGGACCTAATGTAGTAGGAATGTTTGGATTACTTCAACCTTTTGCAGACGGAGTTAAATTATTTTCAAAGGAAACTATAATTCCAGCAAGTGCGAATAAAGTTATATTTATTTTAGCTCCTATGGTTTCTTTCGCTTTATCTTTAGTAGCATGGAGTGTTATTCCAATATCAGAGAACTTGGTTCTAGCAGACATAAATGTAGGAATCTTATATATTTTTGCCATTTCTTCACTGTCAATATATGGTGTAATTATGGCAGGTTGGGCAAGTAATTCAAAATATGCCTTTTTAGGTGCATTAAGGTCAACAGCCCAGATGGTTTCTTATGAAGTATCAATAGGTTTTGTAATAGTTTGTGTACTTTTATGTGTAGGTTCATTAAATTTAACAGATATAGTAATGGCTCAAAAAAGCTGCTGGTTTTTTATCCCATTATTTCCGATGTTTATAGTTTTTATAATATCTGCTTTAGCAGAAACAAACAGAGCACCTTTTGATTTACCTGAAGATGAATCAGCTCTCGTTGCTGGGTATTTCACAGAGTATTCATCCATGTTATTTGCTATGTTTTTTTTAGGTGAATATTCTGCAATGATATTAATGAGTTCCTTAGGAACTATTTTATTTTTAGGTGGTTGGTTGCCTCCTCTTGATTACTACATATTTAAAATAGTGCCTGGTTTTCTATGGTTTTTCATAAAAGTTGGTTTATTATTGTTTGTATTTTTATGGGTAAGAGCAACATTACCAAGGTTTAGATATGACCAGCTAATGAGATTGGGCTGGAAAATATTTTTACCTTTATCTTTATTTTGGGTTTTTGTGACGGCTTCAGTTTTAGTATTTTTTGATTTATTACCTAATCCTTATGGTTAAAACAATGAAATGGATTTTAAATAGAATAAAATATTTTTTTTTATTAGATATATACAAAGGGCTTTTTTTAACTTTTAGAAGAATATTTAAGCCCTCAGTAACTATAAACTATCCTTATGAAAAAGCACCATTAAGTCCAAGGTTTAGAGGGGAGCACGCTCTTAGAAGGTATCCCAATGGTGAAGAAAGGTGTATAGCTTGCAAGCTATGTGAAGCAGCATGTCCTGCTTTAGCTATTACTATTGAGGCAGAAGAGAGGGAAGACGGGAGTAGAAGAACTACTAAATATGACATTGATATGACTAAATGCATTTATTGTGGTCTTTGTCAAGAGGCTTGCCCTGTAGATGCCATAGTTCAGGGTCCTAACTATGAGTTTGCTACTGAAACTCATGAAGAACTGATTTATAATAAGGAAAAACTTTTAGATAACGGGGATAGATGGGAACTTGCACTTCAAAAAAATATTAATTCAGATGCTCCATACAGGTAACTAGTTTATAATGAATTTATTTTTTTTCTTATTTGCTTCTATTACAGTACTTTCAGCAATTGCAGTAATAAGCTCTAGAAATCCAGTTCATTCAGTACTATTTTTAATTCTCGCGTTTGTGAACTCGGCTGGCCTTTTTGTGCTCGCAGGTGCTGAATTTTTAGCAATGATACTCTTGATAGTTTATGTAGGAGCAGTGGCAGTTTTGTTTCTCTTTGTAGTTATGATGCTTAATATAAGTTTAGAAGAAATAAAAAATCAGGTAAAAAAATATTTTTATTCAGGGTTGTTCGTAGGATTAGTTCTAATGGTAGAACTCTTTTTTTCATTTAGCAATTTAGATTTAATCAGAAATAAAAATATAGAAGTAATTAACAATAAAAATTTAACAAATACTCACTTAATAGGTAGTGTAATGTATACAGAATACTTTTTTGTATTCCAATTATCTGGGTGCATTTTATTGGTTGCTATGATTGGAGCTATTGTGCTTACACTTAGAAGAAGAGAAGGAGTCTTGAGGCAGGATATTTCTAAACAGGTTAGTAGAAAAAAGAAAGACTCTATTGAATTAATAAATGTTAAAAATGACAATGCCAATTAATCCTACTTATTTTACTTTATTATCAGCTTTACTGTTCTCGATAGGAATGCTAGGTATTTTTCTTAATAGAAGAAGCATAATAATTATTTTAATGTCGATAGAGCTTTTATTATTGTCAGTTAATATTAATTTAGTAGCCTTTTCTGCATTTCATCAAAATATTACTGGTCAAATTTTTACAATGTTTGTGCTCACAGTAGCTGCTGCAGAAGCTGCCATAGGACTGGCTATTTTAGTAGTTTTCTTTAGAAATAAGGGTTCAATAAAAGTAGAAGATACTCAACAATTAAAAGGATAAGATGAATTTACCGTTATTAGTATTAATATTACCTTTACTTGGTTCATTAATTTCAGCCATATGTATAATTGGTTCCCAAAATAAAAAAGCTGAATACATATCAACGATTTTTCTATTTTTAGCAGCATTAGCTTCTATATATATTTATATAAATATTGAAACCTTTAAAGGTAATTTTATTGTCTATAATTGGATTAACTTTGCACAAATTAATCTATATTTTTCAATATTTCTGGACCCATTAACTGCAATTATGTTTTGTGTAGTTACTATTGTATCATCAGTGGTTCATATGTTTTCTATAGGGTATATGCACGAAGATAAATTTAGAGCAAGGTTCTTCTGTTATTTATCACTTTTTACGTTTGCAATGTTAGTATTAGTTTCTGCTGATAATTTTATTCAATTATTTTTAGGTTGGGAAGGTGTAGGATTATGCTCCTACTTATTAGTAGGCTATTATTTTCATAAGCCTTCTGCTAACAATGCTGCTATTAAAGCATTTTTAGTCAATAGAGTAGGTGATTTTGGATATTTAATAGCTATTGCTCTTATTTATAAGTACTTTAATAGTTTAAACTTTCAGGAGGTTTTCTCTAATACAAGTACTATAGAAAAGAAAAATTTACTCTTTTTAGGTTTTGAATTTAATTTGATTACTTGTATTTGTATGTTCCTATTTATGGCCGCTGTTGGAAAGTCCGCTCAGATTGGTCTGCATGTATGGCTTCCTGATGCAATGGAGGGACCAACTCCTGTATCAGCTTTAATTCATGCAGCTACTATGGTTACAGCTGGTGTATTTTTAGTTGTAAGGTGTTCACCAATTTTTGAATATTCTCAATTCACTTTAAATGTTATAACATATGTAGGGCTGATTACATCATTGTTTGCTGCTTCTGTGGCACTTTTACAAAATGATATTAAAAAGGTAATTGCCTATTCTACTTGTAGTCAATTAGGATATATGTTCTTTGCATGCGGAATATCTGCTTATAGTTTAGCTATGTTTCATTTAGTTACTCATGCTTTTTTTAAGGCATTACTTTTTTTAGGGGCAGGCTGTGTTATTCATTGCTTACATCATGAACAGGATTGTAATAAAATGGGAGGGTTATATAAAAAATTACCAGTTACCTTTGCTTTTATTATTATAGGTTCTATTGCATTGATGGGGATACCTCCTTTTGCAGGCTATTTTTCAAAAGATCTAATACTAGAATATGCTTTATCAATTCATTCTTTTAATGGTACTAATATATATGTGTTAGGATGCTTAGGCGCATTCTTAACCTCAGTTTATTCAACTAGATTAATTTATTTAACCTTTTTAAATAAAACGAATATTAAAACTGATATTTTTAATAAAATTAAAGAGCCTGGTTTTACTATGCTATTTCCATTATTTATTTTGTCGATAGGAGCTATAGCGGGAGGATATTTATTTTATGATATTGTTGAAAATAATGCTTTCTGGTTCAATAGTATTTTTACCTTAACTGAAGTTAATTATGTTGAAGAGGCTCATCATATAGAAAAAATTTATAAGCTTTTTCCTATTTTTTTAGTCGTTTTAGCTGTTATTGTAGTGTTAGTAGCATATAAATATGTTGATAGCTTATCATATTTACTAAATTATAAAATTAAAGGCCTAGTTAAGTTTTTACAAAAAAAATGGTATTTTGATGAAATTTATGGATTTTTGTTTGTAAATAAATTATTGCAATTAAGTACATTTCTTTGGACTCGCATAGACATTAATTTAATTGATTTAAAGGGTCCAATAGGTGTTTCGCAAAACATATGGAAAGCTGCTGCTTATTGTAGAAAAATACAAAATGGTAAAGTTTTCAGTTATGCTATTGTAATGTTTACTGGTATCGTTGTGTTTGTAAGTTTAATATTTTTTAATTGAGATCAAGTTTTGAATTCTTTTCCAATTTTGTCAGCTATAATTATTTTGCCACTATTTGGTGCTTTAATCTCAATGCTTATAAAAGGATCAGAGAAAGATGTTTCAAAAAATGTAAGAGATTTAGCTTTATGGATAAGCATTGTAGAATTAGGCTTGGTTACACTTCTGTGCTATCAGTTTGACTTAAGTAATAGTAATTTTCAAAATATAGAAAAAAAAATATTATTATCTAAGTTTGGTATCAGCTATTTTTTAGGAGTTGATACCTTATCACTAGTTTTTATTCTTCTTACGTCATTACTTTTTCCAATTTGCATATATTATACTAAGTTTTCTATTAGGTTTAGATCAAAAGAGTTTATGGTATGTTTTTTAGCTTTAGAAGCTCTCGTAATGGGAGTTTTCTCTTGCTTAGATATAGTATTATTTTATATTTTCTTTGAAAGCTTATTAATACCTATGTTTTTAATTATAGGAATATGGGGAGGAAATAGAAGGATTTTTGCATCCTACAAATTCTTTTTGTATACTTTGGCAGGTTCAGTATTTTTTTTAATTTCAATTATAGTGATGGCTATTATTGCTAATACTACGTCTATTGTAGAATTAGATAATTATTATTTTAATACTTATTTGCAAAAATGGTTATGGGTAGGTATGTTCCTATCTTTTGCTATTAAGGTGCCTATGTGGCCATTTCATACTTGGTTGCCAGACGCTCACGTTGAAGCCCCAACAGTAGGTTCAATTATTTTAGCAGGTATATTACTTAAAGTAGGAGGTTATGCTTTTTTAAGATTATCTCTACCAATATTACCTGATGCCACATTTTATTTTGCTGATTTTATGATTATAGTTTCTATTATTTCTATAATATACACATCATTTGTTGCAATTGCACAAGATGATATTAAAAAAATGATTGCTTATTCTTCAGTTGCTCATATGGGTTATGTTACAGCTGGTATATTTTCATTAACGGAAGAAGGAATTAAAGGTGCCATTTTTCAAATGGTTAGTCATGGAATAGTTTCATCAGCATTGTTTTTAAGTATCGGTTTTTTATATGAACAGACTAAATCTAGAGAAATTAAAACCTACAGCTTTTTAGTTAAAAGTATGCCAACTTTTTCTTTTTTATTTATTGTAATAGTTTTATCTTCTATAGGTTTACCAGGAACATCAGGTTTTATAGGAGAACTATTAAGTGTATTGGGCGTGTATAAATATAATTCACTGTTTGGTCTTTTGGTTGCAACAGGACTAATTTTAGGTGCGATTTATATGCTTAGATTGGTAAGAGAGATTATCTTTACTGTAGACAAAGATAAAGTGCTGGTATTGAAAGATTTAATTTTGTCTGAGAGACTACTGCTTTTATTTTTTGCAATTACTACATTACTACTTGGAATTTTTCCTAATTTATTACTTAATTTTATTGATGGTTATACATTTAAACTGATAGCAAACTTCTAACAAATGATATATTTTTCAAATCTTAACTCAATATTACCTGAATTAGTAATATTTATTAGTGGTATGATACTACTTATGTATGGTGCCTTTATAAAAAATAAAAACCTTTCTAATTTAAATATTCTTACTCTTTTAACGATATTTTTAGCATCGATAAGTTTATTGTTTGTTCCGGATAAGTCTAACATAGCTAATAGTACATTTGTTAATAATTTATTAACAAAGTATATAAAACTTTTTATATTAATATTGGCTTTTTTAGTAATTTATATTTCCCCTAATTATCTGAAAAGAAATCAAATTTATTTTTTTGAATACCCAATTTTATTGTTATTTTCATTATTAGGAATGTTAGTTATGATTTCTGCTAATGATTTAATTGTTTTATATATATCTATTGAATTACAATCATTATCATTATATGTTTTGGTTGCTTTAAGGAGAGGTTCTGTAAAGGGATCCGAGGCAGCATTAAAATATTTTATACTTGGATCTATTGCATCAGCAGTAATATTATATGGATGCTCTATGGTGTATTCTGTTGTAGGGTCTACAAACTATGAAATTATAAAACAGTTTTCAGACCAGTCCTATGATAATTTAATATTATCTTTAGGTTTAGTATTAATAATTTCAGGAGTTGCTTTTAAATTGTCTGCAGCGCCATTCCATATGTGGACACCAGATGTATATGAAGGATCACCAACCTCTGTAACTACTGTGCTGATTACATTGCCTAAATTAGCAGCTCTTGTAGTGTTAGTTAATTTATTACTTTTTCCATTTCATAATCAAACTTTTACCTGGGTTCCAATAATAATAATCATATCAATTCTATCTATGGCAATAGGTTCCATTAGTGCGCTAAAACAAGATAATTTAAAAAGATTATTTGCTTTTAGTACTATATCTAATATAGGTTACGTAATGATAGGGTTAGCAAGTGTTAATGATGAGTCAATTAAGGCATCATTTTTATATATATTTATCTATACTTTAGCAACTCTAGGAATGTTTTCTTTTATCATGATACTAAGACGAGAAGATAGACAATTAGTCACGATCTCAGATATTTCTGGTCTGTCACGATCAAAACCATTGCTAGCTTTATCTGTTGCTATACTATTGTTATCTTTAGCTGGGATACCTCCATTTGGAGGTTTTTTTGGTAAGCTTTTTATATTCACTGCGGCAATAGAAGCTGGTAACCTTTATTTAGCTATTGCAGGAGTCATATTTAGTGTTATTTCTGCGTATTATTATTTGAAAATAATAAAAACTATGTATTTGGATGAAATTGGTGAAGAGTTAAATTATATTTTAGATCAAAAACAATTCTTTGTAATAATATTAATGGCTTTTTTAATGTTATTTTTTGTAATTTACGCAAATACTTTAATTTCCTTTATAAATTTTATTTATTTTCAGTAATGCGCGTTAATAACAGTTTAGAACAAAAGAAATGGCAACTTTTTATATTAAAAAAAGTTAGCAGCACAATGGATGAAATTAAAAAGGAATGCTATAATAATAATAATAATACTTTATTAATGGCCTATAATCAAACCAATGGAAGAGGAAGAAATGATAATACATGGGTATCAAATTTAGGGAACCTATTTTTATCCATTAAATTAAATACTTTAAATATGTCTAATCCCTTGATATTAAATTACATTACAGGAATTGTTGTTTACGATACCATAAAATTTTTTTTAAAAAAAAAAACTAATTTATGCATTAAATGGCCTAATGATTTATTAATAAATAAAAAAAAAATTGCAGGAATTTTAATAGACTCAACTAGTAGAGGAAATAAAATTTCTGAGTTGTATATTGGTATTGGTATTAATGTAAAGGTAGCTCCTTCAGGTTTAGATTACGATACTACTTGTTTGAAAAATGAAAATAGTTATAAAATATCAAGAAAAAAGCTTTTGAATAAATTAACTTTTTATTTTGATTATTGGGAGAATGTATTCAAAAATAATAATTTCTTATATATTGCTAATTGTTGGATGAAACGCTCCATTCCTATTAATTCAAATATATCTTTTAAATATAATAAAAAGAAAGTAAATGGAATTTATAAAGGAATAAACGAAACAGGCTCGATAAGAATGTTAATAGATAATAAAGAGTGTAACTTTTTTAACTTAGAGACAATAGCATAATGAATTACTTAATCGTAGATATAGGAAATACTAATATAGTCGTAGCGGTTTTTGATGGAAAAAAAATTAAAAAAAAGTGGAGAATTTCATCATTTTTAAATAGAACTAAAGATGAATATATACTTTGGTTAAAATATATAGCAGATCAAAATTTCTCTTTTAAGGATGTAATTATAGGTTCAGTAGTTCCAGATATTACTCAAGAGTTAAAAGTTGCACTTAAGAATTTTTTTAAAATTACACCTTACGTGATTGCTGAAGATATAAAAGTAAACTTTCCTACTGAATTAGAGGTTCCATCTGAAATTGGTACAGATAGAATTGTTAATGCGCTTTGTGCTTGGCGATTATATAAAAAACCTGCAGTTATCATTGATTTTGGAACAGCTACTACTTTTGATGTAGTTGGGCAAAAAGGTATTTATTTAGGTGGTGTAATAGCACCAGGTGTAAACTTATCGATTAATGCTTTGCATTCTGCTGCAGCAAGGTTACCAAGAATAGCAATTACTAAACAGGAAGAAGTTATAGGTAAGAATACAGTTACTGCAATGTCATCAGGTATATATTGGGGCTATATTGGACTAATTAAAAATATTTTGCATAAAATAAAAAGTGAACTCAATTATAAAATGTTAGTGCTAGCTACAGGTGGTTTATCCGACCTTTTTATTAATGAGGTATCAGAGGATATAATAGTTAATAAAGATTTAACTATAAGAGGTTTATTTATTGCTTATGAAGAAGGTAAATATTGAATGAATTCTCAAATAAAAAATATTACTGATAAAGATAAAATTTATTTTTTACCACTAGGAGGAACCGGTGAAATTGGAATGAATTTTAATATGTATTGTTATCAAAATGAGTGGTTGATAGTTGATTGTGGTGTAACTTTTAAAGATACAATAGCCATAGGATCTGATGTATTTATGCCTAGCATTGAAGCAATATCAAAATATAATTTTAAAATTAAGGGAATGCTTATTACTCATGCTCATGAAGATCACATAGGAGCAGTTCATCACTTGTGGCCATATTTAAAATGTCCAATTTATTTAACTCCATTTTCAGCCTATTTATTAAAACAAAGACTTATTGATCAAGGAATTTTAAATGATGTTAAATTAAATATCGTAGAAAAGGAATCAAAGTTTTCAATTGGTAAATTTAAATTAGAATTATTTAATATAAGCCACTCGATATTAGAGCCTAACTCAGTTTTAATTTCTATGGGTGATAAGAAGATATTTCATACTGGTGATTGGAAAATAGATGACAAGCCTAATATTGGAAGTTATACCGACTCAGAAAAATTTATTGATATAGGAAATAGAGGAATAGATACAATAGTTTGTGACTCTACAAATGCCAATGTTCAGGGGTTTTCTGGGTCAGAGTTTTCATTAGAGAGACAACTATCTAAAATAATAAAAGAGTCTAAAAAAAGAATCTTTATTTCTATGTTTGCTTCTAATGTTGAAAGAATATTAACTATAATTAATTTAGCAAAAAAATATGGAAGATATGTAGGCTTAATCGGGAGATCTATGTGGAGGATGACGGATGCAGCTAAGAAAGTTGGATACCTTGATTCAAGTATAAATTTACTGAGTGAAAAAAACTTAAGAGATGTACCTGATAATAAATTTTTAGCTATATGTACAGGTTCGCAAGGAGAACCCCTAGGTGCTTTAAATAGGCTAGCAAGCGATAACCATTCTTATCTAAGTCTTAAAAAGAATGATACAATAATATTTTCTTCTAGAAAAATTCCAGGTAATGAAGTTAGTATTAATAACTTAATGAATAAATTAATTTATAAAGGAGTCAATATTATAACTCCAAAGAATAATGATATACATGTGTCTGGTCATCCAGCTCAAGAGGAATTAAAGTTAATGTACTCTTGGATAAAACCTAAAAAAGCAATACCAGTTCATGGTGAGGCTTTGCATATAAGCGAACATGCTAAAATAGCAGTTGAAAAAGGAGTATCAAAAGTTTTAAAGGTTAAGAATGGACATTTAGTAGACATCTCAAATGAGGGCAAAGTTATTAAGGAAATAGAGAGTGGTAAAGTAGCGTTAAACGGTAATGAATTAATACCCACTGATTCTAATTTTTTTAAGGAAAGAAAAAAAATGTTATATAATGGAGTAGTTAGCATAAATATTCTAGTAACACATACTGGAGATTTATTTGAACTACCTAGAATTAAATTTTTAGCAGTTCTTAATCAAATTGAAAATAGTCTATTGCAGAAACTTTCAGAATTTATTGAGGAATTATTGCATCCTCATATACCCTTATATATTTCAAAAGAAAACCAAGTAAAAACTTATTTAATTAAAAAGATTAAAAAATATATAGAAAACAATTTTCACAAAAATCCTTCCATAATTTTAGATATAATCTATATTGATGAGTGATGTTAAATCGACTTAATCATATAGCTATAGCTGTTTCTAATTTAGACGAAGGCATAAAAATATATAAAGATATATTAGGTGTTGAGGTTAGTAAAAAACTAGCATTACCAAAACATGGTGTCACCACAGTTTTTGTTAAATTAAGTAATACTAATATTGAATTATTAGAACCTTTAGGCAAGGATTCACCTATAAGTAACTTTCTCATTAAAAACCCATCTGGTGGAGTGCACCATTTATGTTATGAAGTTAGCAACATTAAAGTAAGTGTTGAATATCTAACTAATTCAGGATATAAAATTTTAGGTGATGGTATACCTAGAGAAGGGGCACATGGTAAACCAGTAATTTTTCTTCATCCTAAACAATTTATGGGAACATTAATTGAGCTAGAAGAAGTATAATGAGTGTATTAGAAATTATTATTTTTTTCTTAGTGGTATGGTGGCCAATTTTTTTTATTTTATTACCTATCGGTTATGAGCAATTGCCTCAGAAAAAGAACTTCAGGTTTGCTAAAAGTGCGCCTAAAAAGCCTAATATCTTGTATAAATTTATTTTTGCTACAATATTCTCAATATTGACTACTTTTATATTTTGGTTCCTTTCTTATTTTAATATTTTTTCATTAAAAAAATTAATATTATCACTATGAAATTAAGTAAATATTATTCTTTTACTTTAAGAGAAGATCCTAATGAGGCCTATTTAAACTCACATAAACTCATGTTAAGGGCAGGTATGATTAGACAAGCTACTAGCGGCATTTATACCTGGCTTCCTTTAGGATTAAAAGTATTAAATAAAATCAAAGACTTAATTAGAAATATTCATATTAAAAATGAAATTTATGAAATATTAATGCCTACTATTCAGCCTTCAGATATATGGAAAAAATCAGGTAGATTTAATGATTATGGTAAGGAAATGTTAAAAATTTTTGATAGAAATGATAATACTTTACTCTATGGTCCTACAAATGAAGAAATGATAACAGATTTAGTAAGTAATGACTTAAAGTCTTATAAAGACTTACCAAAGTTATTGTTTCATACTCAATGGAAATTTAGAGACGAAATAAGGCCTAGGTTTGGGGTTATGCGGTGTAGAGAGTTTTTAATGAAAGATGCTTACTCTTTTGATCTAGACTATGAGAACTCTTATTTTTCATATTGTAAAATGTTTATATTATATATGAAAATTTTTAATTTATTGGGTCTTAATGTTATTCCAGTAAAAGCTGACTCAGGTCCAATAGGGGGAGCTTTAAGTCATGAATTTATATTAGAGACCTCAAATGGTGAAACATTATTTTTCTACGACAAAACTATACTTGATAAAGATTGTTATAATATAAATTTAAATGATAAAGAGCTTGTAATTAAAGCTACTGAAGATTTATTAAGCGTCTATAGTAGTTCTTCAGAAACACATGATGAAGCATTATTTAAAAGTAAAACTAGTCCTCAAAATCAAATTTGCTCCAAAGGAATTGAGGTAGGCCATATTTTTTATTTTGGAACTAAGTATTCTGAAGCTTTTGATGCTAATTACATAACTTCAAATGGTGAAAAGAAACTGATACATAGTGGATCATATGGAATAGGAGTAAGTAGATTAGTAGCAGCTGTCATTGAGGCTAACAATGATGATAAAGGCATAATATGGCCTAAACAAGTTTCGCCATATGATTTGGGCTTGATAAATGTACGATTTGATAACAGTAAAAGCAAAGATTTTAGTGAAGAGTTTTATAAAAAATTCACTAATAAATATGAAGTTATATATGATGATAGAGAAGTTAGAGCGGGAAAAAAATTCAATGACATGGATTTAATAGGAGTGCCATTACAAGTTATTGTTGGTGAAAAGAATCTATTGAACTCTAATATTGAAGTAAAGCACAGAAATACAGGAAAGTTACAATTGATTAGTTTGGATAAAATTGAGAGTTATTTAGAGAAATACTGTGAATGTTAAGTTAGAAACTTTAATAGCAATAAGATATTTTAGATCAAGAAGAGATGAAAGCTTTATCTCAATTAGTTCTTTATTTTCTTTTCTGGGTATTACCATAGGCGTTGCTACATTAATCATAGTAATGTCTGTTATGAATGGATTTAGAGCTCAATTAATAGATAAAATTGTAGGAATTAATGGACATTTAATTTTATATTTTAAGGATGAAAATTATAAAGAATCAGATGTAATAGAAAGAATTGAGACTATTGAAAATGTTGAAAATATATCTCAAGAAGTTGAAATGCATTCAATGATAACCTCTGAATTTAATTCCTCTGGAATACTAGTTAAGGGTATAAGTAAAGCTGACTTATTTGAAAGAGATAGCATTGAAGAAAATATTATTGAAGGAAATTTAAATAATTTTGAAGATAAAAGCATTATAATTGGTTCAAGGTTAGCTACTTTTTTAAGGGTTAAAGTTGATGATCAGATTGAATTAATTTCCTCTGCTAAAAGCACTACTCCTTTTGGAAATATTCCTAGTGTAGTTAAGTTAAAGGTAGTAGGAATTTTTGATATAGGAATGTATAATATAGACAGGAATGTTATATTTATGCCTAAATATTTAGCTACAAAGTTATTAAATAAAGATCAAAATTATATAAGTCATTTAGAAATATTTGTTAATGATATAAACTACGTTAATCAAACAGCTTATGAAATTAATGAAAATTTTAGTTATATTCACAAGATATATACTTGGGAGTCTATGCATAAGGAATTATTTAATGCTTTAAAAGTAGAGAAAAAAGTAATGTTTTTAATATTATCACTTATAGTTTTTGTGGCAGCGTTTAATCTTATTTCTAGTATTATTATGATAGTAAAGGATAAAGAAAGAGGAATAGGAGTTTTGAGATCTTTAGGATTCACAAGGAACCAGATTTTAAGAATATTTATTTTAATAGGTTCAATAGTCGGAATATTGGGCACAATTATTGGTACAATATCAGGTATTTTAATCACAATAAATATAGGGAAGATACAAGTTTTTTTAGAGAATTTATTCGATAGTCAGCTTTTTGCACCGGAGGTATATTTTTTTAATATTATTCCTTCAAAAGTATACATTTCAGAAATTATAATTATTGTTTGTACTGCTTTATTATTATCTTTGTTATCAACGTTATATCCAGCCTGGCGTGCATCAAAAATTGAACCTGCAAATATTTTAAGATATGAGTGAAATATTAACTTTAAAAAATATTAATCAATATTTTTTTCAAGGAAAAAACAAAGTAGAAGTATTAAAAAATTTAAATTTAAGTATTTCAAAGGCTTCTAAAATTGCAATTATTGGTTCTTCAGGTTCTGGAAAATCTAGCTTATTAAATATAGCTAGCCTTTTACAAAGTCCTATATCAGGTGATGTATTTATTATGGGCAAAAATGCTGCTAGATTAAAAGATAGTGAAAAGTCTTTTTTAAGAAAAAAAAACATTGGTTATATACATCAGCAAAACTCTTTATTAATGGAGTTTAATGCCCATGAAAATATTTATTTAACATTACTACTAAATGGTTTTAATACCTCTTATGCTAAAGAGAAAGCTTTAGAGCTTTTAAAAATTGTAAATCTAGATAATAGAGCATTACATAAACCATCTGCACTATCTGGAGGTGAACAGCAAAGAATAGCAATAGTAAGAGCAATTTATAATTCTCCAGAAATTATAATTGCTGATGAGCCTACAGGAAATTTAGATAAAGTTAATAGTTATAAGGTAATAGATGAATTAATAAAAATATCTAATATTAATAGTACATCTTTGCTTTTAGCTACTCATGATATGGCGATAGCAAAACAAATGGATAAAATTTATCAATTAAATGATGGATTGCTTTTAGAGTACAAGGAGTAATGGTTAATCAATTTGTACATCTAAAAACAAAATCTCATTATTCTATTCTAGAGAGTTCTATTAAAGTTGGCGATCTTATAGATAGAGCTGTTGAGGACAATATGCCAGCAATTGCTCTTACAGATACTAATAACCTATTTGGTGCAATGGAGTTTACAAAAAAGGCTCTTGAAAAGAAAATAAAACCTATTTTAGGAGCTAATATTTTTGTCGAATGGTATGAAAAAAGTAATAATGTAAAAGCTTTATATAATATTACATGTTTAATAATGAACGAGCAAGGTTGGCAAAATTTATCAATTTTGGTTAGTACTATTTATAAAAATTTACAAGAAAAAAAATATAAATTTGTTAGTTTAGAAGATCTAATAAGATATAATGAAGGTTTATTAATACTGTATGGCGATGTAGATTCAAATATATCTTTTCATAAAGAGTCAATTTTTTACATGTTAGCAAAAAAGTTAAGAAGTGTTTTTGGTGATAGATTGTACTTAAATATTTTTAAAAATCATAAAGATCATAACAATACTAAAGTAAAAAATCTTCTAGAGCTATCTATTAAATTAGATTTATCATTAGTTTGCACTAATGAAGTCTCATTTCTTAATAAAGAAATGTTAGATGCTCAAGATTGTTTAATGTGTATAGACCAATCAACTACAATTAATGATAACAAAAGAAAAAAACCAATAGCTGAATGTTATTTTAAAAATACAAAAGAAATGCTTTTATTATTTAATGATATGAAAGAAGTACTCATAAATACAGTTAACATTGCAAAAAGATGTAATTTCTTATTAAAAGATTCGAAGCCTAAGCTACCAAATATAAATCTATCTAAAAACTTAACAGAGTCCGAACTAATTTATAAAATGTCACAAAATGGTTTAAAAAAGCGAATTAAAAGTAGTACTAAAATATACGAACAAAATTATGATGCATATTTTAAAAGATTAGATTATGAATTAGAAGTAATAAATGATATGGGATATGCTGGTTATTTTTTAATAGTTAGTGATTTTATTACTTGGGCAAAAAATAACAATATTCCTGTAGGACCGGGTAGGGGATCAGGAGCAGGTTCAATAGTAGCATGGGCATTGAATATAACTGATATTGACCCTATTAAGTATGGTTTGCTTTTTGAGAGATTCTTAAATCCTTCAAGAATTTCTCTTCCTGATTTTGATATAGACTTTTGTAAACATAGAAGAGAAGAAGTAATTGACTATGTGAAAAATAAGTATGGGAAAGATAAAGTTGCACAGATTATAACATTTGGTTCTTTACAAGCTAGAGCAGTAATAAGAGATGTTGGCAGAGTCTTGGGATTTAACTATGGCAGAGTAGATAAAATTGCTAAATTAATACCAAATAATCCTGGAGCAATTAAGTCGTTAAAACACCATGTAGAAAATGACTCAATTATAAAAAATTTGATTAATGAGGATGAAGAAGTAAGAAAAATTTTTGATATATCTATCAAATTAGAGGGGTTAAATAGAAATGCTTCTACTCATGCTGCTGGGCTTGTAATTTCAAACAGTCCAATTGTTAATGATGTGCCTTTATATTATGATGCAAAGTCTTCAATGCCTGTTTCTCAATTTAACATGAAATATTTAGAAAATATTGGTTTAATAAAATTTGACTTTTTGGGCCTTGAAACATTATCAGTTTTAGATGCAACTTTGAAATTAATTAAAAAAAGAGATATTAATATTAATTTAAATAATATCAATCTTAATGATAAAAAGACCTATACTACTTTATCATTAGGTAACACATTAGGAGTATTTCAACTAGAAAGTATACCTATGAGACAGGTTTTGAAGCAATTAAAACCAGATAGGATAGAAGACATAATTGCTGTAGTGGCATTATATAGACCTGGTCCAATGGAGCAAATTCCTTCTTATATAAATAGAAAACATAAACTTGAGAGTACTAGCTACCCTCATCCTTTACTAGAAAAATTATTATTAGAGACTCATGGAATAATGATATATCAGGAGCAAGTTATGGAAGCAGCAAGAATTATCGCAGGGTTTTCACTTGCTAAAGCTGATTTATTAAGAAGGGCAATGGGTAAGAAAATAAAATCTGAAATGCAAGACCTAAAAAAAAGTTTTATTGAAGGTAGTAAAAAAAATAATATTCCTGCAGATAGTGCAAAAAAAATTTTTTCAGATATTGAAAAATTTGCTGGCTATGGTTTTAACAAAAGCCACGCAGCTGCTTATGCGTTAATATCATATCAAACCGCATGGTGTAAAACACATTATCCTGCTGAATTTTTTACTGCATTGTTAAATAGTGAAATAAATAACTCTAGTGCTAAATATATTCCTTTAAAAGCTGAAATAGAAAAATTAGGATTAATAGTTTTAAAATCAGATATTAATAAATCACATATATTTTTCTCAGTTGAAAAGCTCAAAAGCGGTTCTTTAGCTATAAGAAGTGGTTTAGCAAATATTAAAAATATTGGTTTTGAACTAGCGAAATACATAGTAATTGAAAGAGAAAAAAATGGAGAATATAAATCAATTTTTAATTTTTTCTCTAGATTAGACCCGTTTATTATAAATAAAAGACAAATTGAATTCTTAGTGATGGCAGGTGTATTTGATGCTTTTAAATATGAAAGGTCTTCCATTTTTTCTTCTTCTTCAAATTTGTTATTAATTTCTCAGAATATTTATAAAGATGGTCTAGCTAATCAAAAAGCACTCTTTTCTGACCATAATAGTGAAGAAAACTTTAAGCATTTGATAGTAATTAATAAACCATGGGGAAAAAATAAAACTTGTATAAATGAGTATTTAGCTCTCGGATTTTTAGTTTCAAAAAACCCTTTATTAGATGATCTTAAATTCTTTAAAAGTTTTAATTTTTCATATTCTTCAGATATAGAAGATAACAATATTAATGGTAAGAAATATGATATATTAGTTTTTCTAGTTGGTCATGAACAGAAATCTATTGGAAATACCATGTTTGTAGACCTTCTATTAATTGATGTAAAGGGCTTTTTAAATATAAGAGTATTTAAAGAAAAAATTAACGAAAAAAGTATTAATTTAGAAATTGGAAAGACTTACGTTATTAGTTTAATTCATGCTTTGGGAAAAGATGGTAGAATGAGACTAAGATTTAAAACAATAATAGAAGCTGATAAAATCAAGAATAGTTTTTTTAAACACTATATGATCTATTTGGATAATATAGATTTTATTGATGTAATAAAAGAAAAACTATTAAAATTAGAGGTAGGAAATAAAAAAGTCTTGATTAAATATAAAGATATTAAAATATGTTGTGGTTTAAGCATTAGCTCAGAAGTAAATCTTCATTATATTATGAGAAATATAAAGGGTATTAAAAATATAGAAAAAATAATGTAAAATTAACTTGCAAAAAATTTAATTGCAAGTTATGACTGTTTAATTTAGTTAAAAGGAGATTTATATTGAATGTAGCCGAATTTTCTATGAGGCAACTTTTAGATGCTGGTATACACTTTGGGCATCAATCTCATAGATGGAATCCTAAGATGAAACCATACTTGTTTGGTATTAGAAATGGTATTCACATCATAGATTTGCAACAAACAGTCCCGCTATTACACAATGCTTTAGTTTTTTTATATGAAATTGCTAATAATAATGGTAAAATTTTGTTTGTAGGTACTAAAAGACAAGCTCAAAAGCCAATACAAGAAGCTGCAGAGCAAAATAATCAATTCTTTGTAACTCACAGATGGCCTGGAGGAATGCTTACAAATTGGAAAACCATCTCCCAATCAATAAAGCAGCTTGATGAACTTGATCATAAATTAGATGAGAAAAACGATTTCGTTAAAGTATTAACTAAAAAGGAAAGACTAAACCTTCAAAGAAAGCAAGATAAACTTAATTTGTCTTTGGGTGGTATAAGAAATATGAATGGCATACCAGATGCTATGATTATATTTGATACAAATAAAGAGAAAAATGCATTAGAAGAGGCAAAAGTATTAAACATACCAATAGTTGCTATAATAGACAGTAACTCAAACCCTGATGGAATAGATTTCCCTATTCCAGGTAATGATGACGCCACTAGAGCATTGAAAACTTTTTGTGAATTAATTGCTGATACAATTAGTATGGCTTCTAAAAATAATATTGCAAAGCAGACCTCAGATATTGGAGAAACTGATATATTAGCTGAAGATCTAAAAAGATTAGATGATACTGATATCTCAAACACTGATAAAAAAGAAGAAAATATAGAAGTAGATAATAATAATACTTCTTCAATAAATGAAATTAAATAAAAATTATTAATATGTCTAATATTTCAGCTGAACACATCAAACTGTTAAGAGAAAAAACAGGTGCAGGTATGATGGATTGTAAGAAAGCATTAGTAGAAAATGATGGAGATATTAGTAAAGCGACTAGTTGGTTAAGAAAAAAAGGTATTGCAAAAGCTGAAAAAAAGTCGTCAAGAGTTGCGGCACAAGGTCTAGTAGGTTTAAAAAGCTGTGATAACTTCTCCTTACTATTAGAAATAAATTCTGAAACTGATTTTGTTTCAAAAAATATAGATTTTCAAAATTTTGTAGATAATATTTTAGATATAAGCATAAGTAAAAAGCATACAATACATAGTCTTTTAGAGGCCCAATATAGAAACAATGAAACAGTCGCAGTTGCTTTACAAAATTTAGTAGCTAAAATAGGAGAAAATATAGTTATCAGAAGGCTAGTATATTTAGATGCAGACTCTAAAAATACACTATTTGGCTCGTATGTTCATAATAAAATTAATGACAACATTGGAAGAATGGCATGTGTTGTGAAGATGTTTTCTAATGATAATTCTAATAAAGCTGTTATTGACTTAGCAAACAAAATAGCAATGCATATAACTGCTTTGAAACCTCTTGCTTTAGATGAAAAGTCCCTTGATACTTCTTTTATTGAAAAAGAGAGAGAAATATATACTTCTCAGCTTAAAGCATCTGGTAAGCCAGAAAATATTATTGATAAAATCGTGGATGGTAAGGTAAAAAAATACTTATCTGAGGTTACATTAATTAATCAGAATTGGGTATTAGAACCATCACAGACTTTAGATCAAGTTCTTAAAGAGTTCAATAGTAATAATAATTGTAACTTGTCTATTATTGATTATAAATTATTTATCTTAGGGGAAGGCATTGAAGTCGAAGAAAAGAGTTTCTCTGAAGAAGTTGCCTCTCAGGTGAATAATACTACTTAAATTTAAAAATGAAAAATCAAACCTGATGAACTTTAAAAACTGGAAAAGAATTATGCTAAAACTTTCAGGTGAAGTTCTTGTAGGAAATCAGGATTACGGCATTGATCCAGATAAAGTTATCTCAATAGCTGATGACATAACCCAGGTTCATAAAAAAGGTAAACAAATTTGTATTGTAGTAGGAGGAGGTAATATATTTAGAGGTATATCTGGAGCTGCTCAAGGAATTGATAGAGTAACTGCAGATGGTATGGGAATGTTAGCTACTGTAATAAATGCTTTAGCACTTCAGAATGCTATAGAAAAAAATGGTATTTCAACAAGAGTATTATCTGCAATTCCTATGCAGACTATTTGTGAATCATTCATTAAAAGAAGAGCTATTAGACATTTAGAAAAAAACAGAATAATAATTCTTGCTGCCGGAACAGGAAATCCGTACTTTTCCACTGATACAGCAGCAACACTGAGGGCCGCAGAAATGAATTGTGATGCCTTATTTAAAGGTACTAGTGTTGATGGAGTATATGAAAGTGATCCAAAATTTAATCCAAATTCAAAAAAATATTCAACTATTAGTTATAAAAAACTTTTAGAAGATAATTTGAAAGTTATGGACTCATCTGCAATAACATTAGCTAGAGACAATAATATTCCTATGGTAGTTTTTTCAATTTTAAAAGAAAGCTCATTTGCTAAGGCAGTAAATGCAGAAGAGCCCTATACAATAATATCGGAGAAATAAGATGAGTCAATTTAGATTAAGTGATTACGAAAAAAGAATGCAAGGAGCTATAGATAATTTAGTTAGTAACTTTAATGGTATAAGATCTGGAAGAGCTTCTACAACTTTAGTTGATGGCATAGTAGTTGATGCGTATGGGCAAAGTATGAAAATAAAAGACTTGGCATCAGTGAGTGTGCCTGAAGCTAAAACTATTAAAATAAATGTATGGGATACAAATTTAGTAAATACTGTAGAAAAAAGTTTATTAAACTCATCTTTAAATTTATCTCCTATGACCGAAGGACAAATTATAAGAATTAATTTACCTGATCTAACGGCTGAAAGAAGACTAGAATTAGCTAAAAATGTTAAGCGTTTAGCAGAAGAAGCGAAAGTATCAATAAGAAATATTAGACAGGATGGTATGAATTTTATTAAAAAATTTAGCGCCCAAAATGCTCCTGAAGATGAGATTAAAATTATGCAAGATGATCTTCAAAAATTAACAGATACTTATATAGAGACTATTTCAGAAAAAAGCAAAAATAAAGAAAATGAGATTCTACAAATATAACTCATTTTTATATGAATAGCAGTAAACAAAACTTTTTTTCATTAGCTAAACACGTGGGTATTATAATGGATGGTAATAGGCGTTGGGCTAAGCTTAATGGCCTAAAAAATATAGATGGTCATAAAAAAGGTGCAAAAAATGTTAAAGAAATATTGAAAGTAGCCATTACCTGTAAGATTAAATATTTAACCTTATTTGCATTTTCTTCTGAGAATTGGAAGCGAACTAATAAAGAAATACAAGATTTAATTAGTTTGCTAAGATTTTTTTTAAAAAGACGAATTAAGGAGTTACTTGAAAATGATATATGTCTTAAAGTTTTGGGTGACATTACTTTATTTCCTAGTGATATAATTAAGGATTTAAATAAATTATCAGAAGCTTCAAAAGAAAATAAAACACTGAATTTAATAATTGCAATTAATTACGGCTCAAGGCAAGAAATTACTAGTTCTGTAAAAAAAATAGCACAAGACATATCCTTAAAAAAAATAAATGTTAATGAAATAAACGAAAAAATAATTTCAGATAATCTTTATACCAAAGGACTGCCTGACCCTGACTTAATAATTAGAACAGGAGGTGATTGTCGCTTAAGCAATTTTCTGCTTTGGCAATCTGCTTATTCTGAATTAATATTTATAAAAAAGTTTTGGCCTGAATTTACTCAAGATGATTTTTTGTCTGCAATAAAAGAATTTAATCAAAGAGAAAGAAGGTTTGGAGGTCTATAATAACTATTTTTTTTTCTTACAATCTATTTTTAAGACTTATATCTTCTATTTTTTTAATAATCTTAGTAATTTTATTCAATTATTTAGGTTCGTACTATTTTCTATTTTTATTAATTGTAACATTTTCAATATTACTAACAGAATATTATAGATTGTTTAATTTAAAATATTTTAAATTAAACTTTTTTATAAATCTGATTCTTATATTAATAAACTTCCTATTTGTTTATAATAACTTTATTTTAATTCCTATTTTTTTAACTTTTCTTGGAATTTTTTTTTCTTTATTTAATAGTTCTAAATGCTTGGTGGCTATATCATCATATTTTTACTTAGCATTACCGTTTTATATTTTAATTTATTTAAATAAATATTATTTGGATGGTAAAATTATAGTACTTTGGTTGCTTTGTATTGTGTGGGCAAGCGACTCTTCTGCTTATATATTTGGTAGTATTATTAAAGGTAAAAAGCTCTTTCCTAGTATAAGTCCGAATAAGACCTGGGCAGGTTTTATTTTTTCTTTAGTATTTTCTGTAATAAGCAGTAGTATATTTTCTTTTTACTTTAATATTATAAATATCTATCAGGCTATGTTAGGAGGTCTGATAATTGGTTTCTTCACAGCTTTGGGAGATTTATTTGAAAGTTATTTGAAAAGAATTAATGATAAAAAAGATAGCTCAAAACTAATTCCAGGTCATGGTGGAATTTTAGATAGACTTGATGGGTTTTTGTTTGCTATTGTAGTTATGTTTATTTTTATTTTGCTATGGAGTAATAGTTGAAAAAGATTAGTATTTTAGGTGCTACTGGCTCAGTAGGAATAAATACGTTAAAAATTATAGCTAGTAATAAAAACAAATATAATGTTATAGCTTTAACATCATATAAGAATTATAAAAAATTAGCTGAGCTAGCTTTAAAATTTAACTGCAAATATGCGGTAATAGGTCAAAAAAAATATTTTAATAATCTTAAGGAAGAGCTTTTTGGTAGTAATATAAAACCTTTAGCAGGTTATAAAGCAATATGTGAAGTTTCAAGCTTAAATGTAGATGTTATAATTTCTGCAATAGTAGGCATTGCAGGACTTAAACCTACCTTTGCTAGTATAGGAAACGCAAAAATACTTGCAATAGCCAATAAAGAGGCAGTTATATGTGCAGGACATTTACTTCTTAATAAAGCAAGATTAAAGAAAACCAAAATTATTCCATTAGACTCAGAACATAATGCAATATATCAGATATTACAGAATGAAAATAAAAGAAGTATTAAAAATATTATCTTGACCGCTTCAGGAGGACCATTTTTAAGTATAAATAAGAACAATTTTAAAAAAATTACTGTAGCAGATGCTTTGAAACATCCTAATTGGAAGATGGGAAAAAAAATAACTATAGACTCAGCAACATTGGTAAATAAAGTGATTGAGGTTATTGAGGCATCTATTTTATTTAATTTAAATCTAAAGCAGATTGATATTTTTGTTCATCCGGCATCTTTAATACATGGAATTGTAAATTTTATTGATGGTTCTTCTCATTTAGTAGCAAGCTCACCAGATATGAAAATACCTATCAGTTTTGCTTTGAGTTGGCCAGATAGATCTGTTACTAAAGTTAAATTCATAGACTTTATACAAAATAATAATTTGAGTTTTATAAAACCTGATTACAAAAAATTTCCTGCATTATCATTAAAAAAAATAGTTGCTAATAGTCTTTTTACAAAGTCTACTATTATTGTTTTAAATGCAGCTAATGAAATAGCAGTAGATAATTTTTTAAAAAAAAATATAAAGTTTAATGATATAGTAAAAATAATAAAAAAAACTATTTTTAAATTTAATCATATAGAAGTAAAAACCTTAAAGGATATTTTGTCTGTGGACTGTGAAGCTAGATTATTAACGAATGGAATCATTAAAAAATAATTAGTATATGCATATGTTAAGTACATTCTTCTATTATTTTGAATATATTTTCTGGTTCATTTTAGTCTTTACTATAATTGTATTTATACATGAGTTTGGTCATTACATAGTTGCTAGAATTAATAATGTTGACGTTGAAAAGTTTTCTATAGGCTTTGGCCCAGTACTATTTAGTAAAACCGATAAAAATAATACAAAGTGGCAAGTAGGAGCAATACCACTTGGAGGTTACGTAAAATTTTGTGGAGAAATGTATTCAGATAGTAAAAGTAATGTAAATTCTAAAAATAAAAATCTTTTCATGAATAAGAAAGCCCTTCAAAAAGCAAGTATTGTTTTTGCTGGGCCAGCTGCTAACTTTTTATTAAGTTTTATACTGTTCATATTTATTTTTTTATTTTTTGGTAGAAATGAAACACCTAATATCTTAGGTTCAATTGATAAAAATAGTCCTGCAGAATTAAATAACCTTCAAGTTCATGATAGAGTGATATCTATAAATAATATTAAAATAAATAACTTTGAAGATATTTATGATTTTATTGAAAATAAAAAACTAGACTCAGATTCTCTATTATTTAAAATTAATAGGGGTAGTGAGATTTTAGAATACAGTCTTATACCTGTGAAAAAATCTATTGAGACTTTTATAGGTAGTAAAAAAAATATAAATTATTTAGGAATTAATCCTTTAATAAGTCCAATAATAGGAAAAGTATTACCTAGATCACCTGCTAGTTTCGCTGGTCTGAAAAAAAATGATAAAATATTAAAAATCAATAATCTTAAAGTATTAGGTGCTAGAGAAGTTATAGATATAGTAAAGGCTAATGAAAATAAAGTATTAAATTTCCTAATTTTAAGAAACAATAAAGAAATAATTACTGAAATAACTCCAAAGGATTTAAATAATTCAGGAAACCCTAAAATAGGTATTACATTTAAAAAGAATAGAACAAAGTTAAAATTATATGCTTCAATTAAGGAATCACTAAATAATATATTTATTATTTCTGTTAAAACCTTAATAGCCTTTTGGGAAATTTTGTTTGGGCAAAGAGATCATTGTGAAGTAGGAGGGCCTATATTAATAGCAAAAGTTTCAACTGATATAGTAAATACTGACTATATATCTTTTATAGCCTTAATAGCATTAATATCTATAAATCTTGGTTTGATAAATTTATTTCCTCTACCTTTATTGGATGGAGGGCATTTATTAACTTATATTTCAGAATTTGTAATTGGTAAAAATATCAATTACAATTTATTTAAGAAAATTCAAATTTTAGGAGTAATAATAATTGTTTTTTTTATGACTTTTTCCATATTGAATGATATCTACTGTAGAGTATTAAATTGAGATGTATAAGTGCTTTCTTATTTTTATTATACTTTTTTTCCTTTCTATCGAAGGTGCTTTCGCTACCTCTATAAATAAAATATTTATCAAAGGTAACCAAAGAATTGAAAGTAGCACAATTCTTTCTTATCTAAACATTAAAAAAAATAAAGAAATCAGCGATGAAGATTTAAATGCTGTATTTAAGGACCTATTTGCTACAGAGTTATTTTCTGATATTAGTTTTGACCTTAAGAATAACTCTTTATTTATAAAAGTAGTAGAAAACCCAATAATCAATAGAATAGCCTTAGAAGGTAATAAAAGAATAGATGATGATGATATACTGCCAGAAATATTCTTAAACCCAAGAGATATTTTTACTTTAAATAAAATTAAAAATAGTTTACAGACTATACTTGGTATTTATAGAGCAAATGGAAGATATGCAGCTATTGTTGAACCAAAAGTAATATATTTAAAGCAAAATAGAGTTGATCTCATTTTTGAAATTGAAGAGGGACCACTATCAAAAATAAAATTTATTAACTTTCTAGGAAACTCTTTTTTTTCAGATAGAGAACTTAGAAGTGAAATTCTTACTAAAGAACACAGATGGTGGAAACTATTGTCTTCAGGTGGTAAGTTTGATCCTGATTTATTAAATTTTGATGAATTGAATTTAAAAAAGTTTTATTCTAATAAAGGTTTTGTTGATGCTAGTGTTGAAGCTTCACAAGCTGAATTAAATCATGAAAAAAATTTATTTTTTATCACAATAAATGTTAATGAAGGTGATAGATATAAATTTGGAAAAATCATTGCAGAAGTCAAAATAAATAACTTAGATAAGAAATTAATAATTGATGCAATAAGTTTTAAAAAGGGTAATTGGTTTAGTGCACAAAAACTTGATGATACTATAGTAAAAATTACTGAAAATATAATGAAGGATGGAATACCTTTTGTAAAAGTTACACCAAAACTTATAAGAAAAGAAAATAAAAGTATAGATGTTACTTTTCTAATAGAACCATCTGAGAAAAAATATATAGATAAAATAATCATTTCTGGAAATACTAGAACTTTAGACAGGGTAATTAGGAGAAGATTAAGAATTGCTGAAGGAGACTCTTATAATAGAGTTTTATTAAAGAGGTCCAGAATCCTAGTTAATAACTTAGGACATTTTTCTAAGGTTGAATTTAATGAAATAGAAAAACCTTTTAATCCCAATGTAATAGACCTTAATATAGAAGTTGAAGATACCAGTACTGGTGAATTTACATTAGGAGGGGGATACTCATCATCTAATGGTGCACAAGCAACTGTTGGGTTATCTGAAAATAACTTTTTTGGAAAAGGCCAAAAATTAAAGTTCTTTATCCTAAGTAGTCAAAGACAAAATAGTATTGATTTTTCATTTACTGAACCTTTTTTTTTAAATAGAGATTTATCCTTATCTACTGATATTTTTAAAATAGTTAGACAGTACCCTGAAAGTAATTATGATAATGAAACAGATGGAGTTAGTTTAGGAGTTGGTTATGCGAATGGGGAATACGGTAGACAAAGTATTAACTATTCATTACAAAAAAGAAATATTCTTGCTTATTCTGGTGCATCTAATTCAATAATTTCTGAGTCTGGAAAAAATATTTTATCTCTTTTTACATTAGGGAATAAAATAGATAAATCTAATAGCAGAATTGATCCTACTGAAGGTTGGTTTTTTTCAAATAGTTTTGGATTAGCAGGTATTGGAGGGAATAAAAAATATATAAAGATAAATGCTACTTTAGCAAGTTATGATCTGATATTTAATGAAAAAGCAACTCTATCATTAATAGCTAAGACTGGTTATGTATTAGGTTTAGGTCAAGATATTGAAATTTCAGATAGATTTATTTTGGGCGACAATACTTTTGTTGGTTTTCAAAATGGAGGTATTGGCCCTAGAGATAAGAGCGATGACTCAACCTTAGGAGGTAATTTTTATTATACCTTTACTCCTGAAATGAAATTTGATCTCGGATTACCTAAAGAATTAGGCATTAAAGGCAGAACTTTTATAACTGCAGGATCATTGACTTCAATTGACACCAGTACAACAAATTACTATGATGATAAAAGTTTAAGGTTAACTACGGGGGTTGGTGTTTTGTGGCAGTCTCCCTTTGGTCCAATTAGATTAGACTACAGTTTTGCAATTTTAAAGGAAAGTTATGATAAAACAGAAACATTTAGCTTCAACGTTGGTACATTATTTTAGACAATTTTCCCTAATATTAATCTTGTCTAATATTACTATATTTCAAAGTGCTTTTGCTCAGGAAGAAACAAAATCAAGTAAAATTGAAAATATAAATTTTCCCGCAGCTGTAATTGATATGAAAGTGGTTTTATCGAAGTCATCAGCTTTTACAACATTACAAAAAGAAATTCAAAAACTAGAAAAAAACTATAAAGAAGAAATTAAAAATGAGGAAAATTTACTTAGAAAAGAACAAGAAAAACTGGTAGCCCAAAAATCAGTGTTGTCTGCTGAAGAATTTAAAGAAAAAGAAGATACATTTAAGCAAAGAGTAAATAAAATCCAGGGTAAAGTTGAAAAAATAAGAAGAGAATTAGAATCCGCAATGGCTAAAGGAATGCAAGTTATTCAACAAGAAGCTGTTAAACACATGAAAGAAATTGCTAAAAAAGAAGGTTATTTATTAGTTTTTGATGCAAATACTACTGTTATATCTGCAGACAGGATTAACATCTCCAATATTGTTGTAGACAAACTAAATAAGTCTTTACCAAAAATTACAGTAGAAAAGAAAAAAGAAAAAAAAGTTGATTAAAAATATTATATCAAAACCAAAAGGTCCATTCTCATTAAAAACGCTTGCTGGTTTTACAGAGGATAAAATTATTGGTAAATCAAATATTATTATTAAAAAGGTATCTTCTATTGAAAATGCTATTAATGGTAGTATTACTTTTTTAGATAATAAAAAGTATTACAAAAGCCTTAATACTACAAAAGCTTCTGCATGTATTATATCTGAAAATGTACTAAGTAAGTATAAATTTACAAAAGAACTTTCATTTTTAGTATCAAAGAATCCATATTTAAGTTATGCAAAGTTGCTTAATATTTTTTATCCTGATGTTAAGAGTTCAAAAAAAGAAAAAAAAAAGGATATTGTAGTATCAAATTCTGCGGAGGTTTCTAATAATGTAGATTTGAAAAGTAATGTTAGTATAGGTCACAAAACTGTAATTAATTCATTTTCTAGTATTGGCCCAAATGTTTATATAGGAAAAAATTGTTTTATAGGTAATAATGTAAGTATATCTAATAGCTACATTGGTAATAATGTTATTATTCAGGATGGTAGTATAATAGGACAAGATGGTTTTGGTTATGTTCTTGATGGAAAAAAATATATTAAAGTTCCACAAATAGGTATTGTGAAAATTGATGATGATGTAGAAATAGGCTCTAATTGTACTATTGATAGAGGTTCACTTAATTTCACAGAAATAAAAAACGGAGTTAAAATAGACAATTTAGTACATATAGCTCATAATGTAGTAGTAGGTGAAAATACTATAATTGCTGGTCAAACTGGTATTGCAGGAAGCAGTACTATTGGAAAAAATGTTTTAATGGGTGGTCAAGTTGGTATATCTGGGCACTTATATGTAAGTGATAATGTACAAATAGGAGCTCAATCTGGAGTTACTAAAAATATTTCAACAAATAGTATTGTTAGCGGAACTCCTTCTGTTAATCTAAAAACTTATTTAAAACAGGCAGTTATGCTTAAACAAATGGTAGAAAAAAAATGAAGAACATTATTGATATTGAAAAGATTATATCAATGATGCCACATAGGTATCCTTTTTTACTAATAGATAGGCTTATAGATATTAAAAACGATGAATATGCTATAGGTCTTAAAAATGTAACTATTAATGAGCCTTTCTTTGTAGGACATTTCCCAGGAAAAAAAGTAATGCCAGGAGTTTTAATTGTTGAAAGCATGGCACAAACTTCTGGTGCACTAGTTGTTTCTTCTTTTGGTGAAGAAGCGATGGGGAAGCTTGTTTATTTTATGAGCATTGATAAAGCAAGGTTTAGGAAAATGGTAGTTCCTGGAGACCAATTATTTATTGAGGTAAAAAAAAAACAGGCTAGAAAGCTTGTTTGGAAGTTTGATTGTTTAGCAAAGGTTGAAGATAAAATAGTTGCTGAAGCAACAATTACAGCGATGATTGCTGATAGTAATGATTAATAAACACCACACATCTATTATTTCAGAAAAAGCTGTATTAGGTTCTAATGTTACTATAGGTCCTTACTGTATTATTAACGAAAATGTTAAAATAGGTAACAATGTAAATTTAAAGGCTCATGTTTATATAGATGGTAATACTACAATAGGTGATAATTGTACTTTTTTTCCTTATTGTTCTATAGGAACTTCTCCTCAAGACTTAAAATATAAAGGTGAAGAATCCTCACTAAAAATCGGTAACAATAATATATTTAGAGAGTATGTTACTATTAATCCAGGTACTGAAGGAGGCGGTTTAAAGACCGTGATAAAGGATAATTGTTTATTTATGATAAATGCTCATGTAGCTCATGATTGTAAGATTGGTAATCATGTTATAATGGTAAATAATGCTTCCTTAGCTGGGCATGTAATACTAGAAGATTATGCTATTATGGGCGCTTTATCAGGTGCTCATCAATTTTGTAGGATAGGAAAGCATTCAATGATAGGGGGGTTATCAGGAGTAGATAGTGATGTAATTCCTTATGGAACAGTAATAGGAAACAGGGCATATTTATCTGGTTTAAATATTATAGGTTTAAAAAGAAGAGGTTTTTCGAAGGATGTAATTCAAGATCTTAGGAAGGCATATGGTCTATTATTTTCTTCTCAAGAGGGAACATTTTCTGATAGAGTAAAAGAAGTATCAGAAGAGTTTTTAGACAACGAACCAATTCAAGAAATAGTTCAATTTTTAAAAAGTGAAAAATCAAGATCTATTTGCAAGCCTAAAAATGCAAATTAAAAAAGGAAAACTTGCAATAATAGCAGGTGGTGGTGATTTAGTTTTAAATAGTATTAAATCATGCGAAACTCAAAACATAAGCTTCTTTCTTATTGGGATTGAAGGATTTTATAATAACGCAGCTTTTCCTCCAAATACATACCTAAGTCTAAATAATATTGGAAATATATTTTCTATTTTATATAAGGAAAAAATTAAATACATCATATTTATTGGAAGAGTTAATAAACCTTCTTTGTTGAGGTTAAGGCCCAATCTAAAAACTATTTATTATATATTATTGATTTTATTGTATTATTATAGAGGAGATAATGCTTTACTTTCAAAAATTTATAATATTTTTATAAAAAAAGGTTTTAAAATTTTGGATGTTAGAAAATTTTTAAATAAGAATATTGCAAATAATAATAATAATAATTATAAAAAATTTAAAAAAAAAATTACTTTAGATCAAATTACTTATTACTTCAATATAGCTAAAAGAAATGGATCTTTAGATAAAGGACAATCAGTTATTGTAGATAATAATAAGATATTATTGAGCGAAGATAGAAAAGGTACAGATAATTTAATATTTAGATATAAATTACTTAATAGATCAGACAATTTTAGCTTATTGGTAAAGATCTGTAAACCAAGGCAGAATATTTATTTTGATTTACCAACTATAGGTCCAGAAACTATAAGGAATATATTTTCATCTGGTATAAAAGGAATTATAGTAGAAAAAAATAATTCTTTAATTGCTAATCCTGAAGAAACTTTTAAATTAATTAAAAAGTATAATCTTTTCTATTATGCAGTATAAAAAAACTATTTTTATTATAGCAGGAGAAATTTCAGGAGATCAATTAGGAGGCATTCTTTTAAAAAAATTAAAAACCTCTAATAATTCTTTGCATTTTTATGGTGTAGGAGGTAAAAATCTTCTAGAATTAGGATTAAAACCTATATTTTCTATGGAAAAGATATCTTTAATGGGATTGATAGAGGTGCTACCTAAGGTTCCAGAATTGTTGTCATTAATAAAACTAACTGTAAATAAAATTATAAAAATTAAGCCAGATCTCATTATTACAATTGATGCACCAGGTTTTAATTTTAGAGTTTTAAAAAAGCTAAAAAAATTAAAAGTAAATATACCAAATATTCATGTAGTGGCACCTACTGTTTGGGCGTGGAAAGCTAATAGAGCAAAAGAAATAGCTAATTATGTAGATAACCTATTTGTATTATATCCTTTTGAAAAAAAATATTTTACACCTCATGGAATTAAAACTTACTTTATAGGGCATCCTTTAGTAGAAAAAATAAATAAAAGTAATAATAATTTAAATAATAGAAAAAAAAAAATTATTTCTATTTTTCCTGGAAGTAGAAAAAATGAAATTAATTTTCATTTAGATTTAATTTTAAATTCATTATTAGAATATAATGTAAAATTTACTTTTAAAATAGTTGCTGTTGAAAGTCAATTATCTTTAGTAGAAAACATTTCAGAAAAATATAGAAATTTATTAGATATAGATATAGTTCTTAGTTCTCATAAAAAAAATATATTTAATAAAAGTTTTTTAGCCATTGCTGTTTCAGGTACTATTACACTAGAACTTGCTCTTCACAAAGTACCATTTATTACTGTTTATAAGTTAAATCTTTTAAGTTATTTTTTTCTAAAAAATGTTGTTTATACTAAATATATTACATTAGTAAATATAATCTATAATAAGCCTATAGTACCAGAACTAATTCAAAGTCAATGTAATAAAGATAATATCAAAAATAAACTAGATTTTCTAATTCAGGATAAAAAAGGCTCAAAACTTCAATTAAAAAATTTTAATAAATTAGAAAAAATGTTGAAAAATAAAAACGTTAGACCATCAGTACTTGTTTCTATGATAATTAAAAAAATATTAAAATTAAATTAATATTCTAATAAGAAAATGTCACTTTTGCATTTTTAAAAATATTCGCATTTAATATTTTATTAATTTTTATATCACTATAATTTTCAGTAAATACTATATTTGTATCTTCTAAATTACATACACTATCATATTCATGAGCAATTGAAAAAGTCTTACTTTTATTTATTTCTATCATAACTGCTTCTTTATCATTCTTTTTACACTCTGTATTTATAATTCCTGATATATTAAATGATAATTTATTGTTTATATTTGTTCTTAAAGAAACTTTATCATTAATTAACATCAGTCTACTTTTGGCTAAAGTAAGTTTTTTTTCTGATATTTTTTCTATAATTCTATTACTATCATAATTTGGACCTACAAAACCTAAAACTAATTTTTTATGATCATTATTCAAATTTAACCAAATTAATACATAATTTATTTTAGATAATGGCTTCTCATGTTTTGTAAAAAAAACTTCAATACTTCCATTAACTACTTCATCCAACTTAATATCATAGGATAGAAACTTCTGAATTGAATCTTTATTCCAATCTACCTCTGCAGTAATTAATGTACCTTTTTCGAAAACATAAGGGGGTTCTGGTAAAGAGGTACTTGGTGCAGGGGCACCTGCATTCACCTTCAAGCTAAATATAATAAATAGGATATATAAAAACAAAATCTTCATACTACATTAATATCAGAAATTTAATAAAGTTGAAGCATAAATTATAAATTAAAAACTAGGAATTATTCTGGTGTTTTAATCTTAATTTCATAAATGCATTATCTGAATACTTATGGTACTCATTAAAAAGTTCAATATTTAACAGCCAACTTTTATAAATATTTTTATATTCCTGACTATCTTTTGAGTTTTCTTTAACAATATCTTCTGAATGCTTAAAAAACATTTTTACTATATCAGACGAAAAACTTCTAACATGAACATTTTTTTCTTTTTTAATTAGCCTTAACGCTTGTGCATTTTTATAAAAATATTCAGTTAATACTTCTAAGTAACTAGCATATGATGCATTCTCAATGATAATTTTGTACTCTTCTGGTAAATTATCCCATATTTTTTTATTAATCATAAACTCACATAATGTATGCGGTTCATGCAATCCAGGACCATAATAGTATTTTGCAACTTTATGAAACCCCATAATGGTATCTGGCCATGGACCAGCCCATTCTGCGGCATCAATTGCTCCTAATTTCAATGAATTAATTACTTCTCCACCAGACATATTTATTGATATACCTCCTAGTCTATTTATAATTTCACCTCCTAAACCAGGAATGCGCATTTTTAAACCTTGAAAGTCATCTAAATTATTTATTTCTTTATTGTACCAGCCTCCCATTGTAGTTCCTGTATTGCCAGCAGGAAATCCTTTTAAATTGAACTTTCTATATAAATTATCCCATAACTCTTGACCTTTTCCATATTTTAACCACAAAAAAATTTCTTTAGCAGTCATACCTCCTGGAATACACCCAAAAAATGAAATAGCTTTATCTTTAGAAATCCAGTAAATAGGTGCAGTATAAGCACAATCTGCAACTTGTTCCCTTACTGCATCAAAAACTTGAAATGCTGGAACTAATTCTCCAGCAGCATAATGAACTATTTTAATTTTACCTAAGGACATTTGTTCAATTTTTTTTGCTAATCTTTGAGCTGGTAGATCTGTATCTGGTAAATTCTTTGGAAAAGAGGTAACCATTTTCAATTTGATTTCTGGAAATTTATCACTAGATATTTTAGACTTTTCACTAGTGCTATCACATGCAGCTAGGTAGGTAGCAGGTGATAGAAAAAGTAAATTTTTCAAAAAATATCTTTTTTTATTATCTAAAATTTTATTCATTATTTAATATACATACTAAAGTCATACTATACACCATTTTAAAAAATTACAAATTATGTGAAAATAATTACCTACTTGCATATCCTAAATCAATAATAGTTGCTACACTTTCTATAAATAAATCTGAAAAAGATTTACATTTATCTAATAATATATCTTTCAATATCTTTAATATTATTACCTGGTTTTAAAAATTAAACTTTTAATGAATTAATTCTTTCTTTTATATAACCATAATCAGAAAATTTTTGATATTTATTATATTTAATTAATGAGTTCTGCCAACTTTCATATATTTCTTTATGTATTTCTCCTAGTTGTGAAAATTCTGTTATAACTGATCTAGAAATTTTAAACATTACATTCATTATTTCCGAGTTAAAATTTAACACTTTTACATTATGTTGACTTTTTAATTCCTCTAATGAAAGAGAGTTAAAATGTAAAAACTCTGCAAGACTTTCAATATAAATAGCATGACAGGAATTTTTTACTATTTCTTTTAAATTATTTGGAAGGTCTTGCCATTTATCCTTACTCATAACTAATTCATTAGCTGTTCCTGGTTCATGTATACCTGGACCATAATAATACTTAGCAATTTTGTGTAATCCTGATATTTTGTCTACCCAAGGCCCTACCCATTCAGTAGCATCAATCACTCCTTGTTGTAATGCAGGCATAATTTCACCAGGAGGCATATTCACAGCAGTTCCTCCTAGTCTATTAATAATTTCTGCACCTATTCCTGGAATTCTCATTTTAAGACCTTTAAAGTCTTCTAATGACTTAATTTCTTTTTTAAACCACCCTCCCATTTGTACGCCTGTATTACTACACAATATTCCTTTAAGGTTAAATTGAGAATATAGTTTATCCCAAAGTTCTTGGCCTCCACCAAAATTTATCCATGAAAACTTTTCTATGCCAGTCATACCACCTGGAACAGTACAAAAAAATGGTATAGCTTTATGTTTTGATATCCAATAGTAAGGTGCGGATACGCCACAGTCAATTGTACCATTTCTTACAGCATCAAATATTTCATAAGCTGGAATTATTTCACCTGCACCAAAATGTTCTATTACTAACTGTCCATCAGATGCATTTTCAATATAATTTTTTAGTTTTTGAGCATTTAAGTCAGAACCAGGAAAATTTTTAGGAAAAGCTGTGCTCATTTTCCATTTATAAATATTTTTATTAACACTAGTTGATTTACTTGGTTTATCTGGAGTTCCACCGCTGCAATTAGCTAAGGCTATACCAGATCCAACTGAAATCAAGCTACTTAATATAAATTTCCTTCTATTGGACTTCATTAATTTATAATAGCATAAAAATATTTATAAAACTATTTGTTGTTTAATTTGAAACTATAATGACTTGATATTATTTTCTATAAAAAATAATTTCATTACAGAACCAATAACTTTTTAAGTTATTAGCTTTATCTACTATTTCCAGATATTTTTTCTTATCTTGATCAATTTTCAATGATCCTTTTTTATTATTGCCTTTAATTCTTTCGAGATTTTCTTGAAATTTGCTTTCACATTTCTCTAAGTTTTTAAAATTTGTAACTACATTAATCTGAGGAACATTTTGCATATTTATATAAATTATTATATTTATTAAAATAAACATAATAATATTTATATATTAAAAGAATAAAAAATAAACTGGAATAATAAAATGATTAAAGTAGCTTTATTAGTAATAGTGACTTCAAGTATGAATTTTAAAGAAATGCCTAATGTATCAGTAACCGGATTCTACGAAGATATTAAATCTTGTCATAAAGTTATGGATAATATAAGAGAAAGTTTAAATACAGAAGAAATTTTTGATAAAAATAAAACAAAATTTCTTAAACTTGAAATAAGAGAAGCACACCAAGAGGGACATATGTATTGGACTTGTCAAAAGCGGGTAGAGTTTAATTAAATGTAAATTTTTAATTTTAATAATAATTTACTTTTAAAATATAATATCAATTAACATATGAAAACATTTATAAAACATACATTTTTTTTAATGTTATTAAGTAATTTTTCTTTTAATTCTCAAAGCAATGACTTAACAAGACAAAAAGAAATAGAAAAAATTGTATTGTTAAAAGGAGAAAAGGGTAAAATACATTTTTATGATCCTAATGAGCTAGTTTTTAAGACTGGTAAACTTTATAAATTAATTATTAAAAATGAAAGCGACTCTAAACATTATTTTACTTCAACATTATTCGCAAAGTCAATTTTTACAAGAAAAGTTCAAGTGTCTTTAAACAATAAAAAAGTTGCAGAAATAAAAGGTATTATTGATAATGTAGAAGTTTGGCCTAATCATCAATTGGAATGGTGGTTTGTGCCTATTAAGACTGGTGTCTTTAAAGATTTGTATTGTAATGTTAAAGATACTAAAACAAATTTAACTCATGCTGATATGGGTATGACTGGAACTATTATTATAAATTAAAGTTGTTTTATATGTTTATGTCATATAGATTTAGCATTATGAAAATTTTTAATTTTAAACATTCTATTTTTAAAATATTTCTGTTTTTTTATTTATTGACTAATTTTTTATCTGCCGCCAATTATAAAGAAATAACAGAAAAAGTTTTTTCTAATAGGAAAATAGATAGTATTGAAGGCATTTGGGTTAAATCATTTGCTAATCAAGGTCCGACAGGATGTGTTACTATGTTTTATAAAGAAAAAGATCAATATTACCAAATTCATATTGATGAATGTTTTGTTATGGGAAAAATTACAGGCAAGCATGAAAGATTAGATAGTTCTAATTATGAAGGAGAAAATGCTATTTATTTCTATGATAGAAAAGAAATTTGGGAACCTTCGACTATATCTATAGCTGATGACTTTAATAGTTTTTCTATAACCCATGGTTCAAATAACAATAAATTTACAGAAAAATGGAAAAGAATTTGGCCAGAAAATTTTAATTCTTATAATAAAGTTTTTGAAAAAAAATAATATTTTTGGAGAAAAGATTATGCATTTTGCCATTTCTGCCAGTTGGGGTCCAACTGATCCTACAAGAGCAATGTTACCATTTATATTTGCTGCATCAGCATTACAAGAAAAAGACACAGTTACCATTATGCTATTTCATGATGCAGTTCACTTAGCTCTGAAAGGATTTGCTGAAAAAATTGTTCCAGTTGGGCCACCGCAAAGGTTTAAAGAAATAATTGATAATAATAATGCTAAATTACTAGTCTGCACTCCTTGTGCTGAAGTTAGAAATATTTTTGAAAAAGATTGTCTTGATAAATTTATTTTTGGCGGTATGAACGACTTTCATGAAGCTTGCAAAATATTAGATACAAAAATTATTTGTTATTAATTTAACTAAGTGATATATTAATTTTGGGAATAGATAACTATGTTTAATATAACTGTAAATGGTCAAAGTTATTATACCAATGCCGAACCGGACACTCCTTTATTGTGGGTACTAAGAGAAGAGTTAGGCTTAAACGGAACAAAATTTGGTTGTGGTAGAGGGATATGTGGTGCTTGTTCTATTCATATCAATGGAGAGGCAATTAGATCATGCCAAATACGTGTCGAAGATGCTGTAGGTAAAACTATTACTACAATCGAAGGATTAGGAGAAAAAAAATTACATCCTGTGCAAGAAGCTTGGCTTGATATTCAAGTACCTCAGTGTGGTTACTGTCAATCTGGTCAAATAATGATGGCTGCTTCTCTGATAGCAAACAATCCAGACCCTTCTGATCAACAAATAATTGCTACAATGTCTGATAATCTATGCAGATGTATGACTTATAGTAGAGTTGTGAAAGCTGTTAAAAAAGCAGCAGAAATATCTAAAAAAGATAATGCATAAAAAAAATCTTTCAAGAAGAGATTTTTTAGTTTACTCTGGAGCAACATCTGCTTCTTTGATGCTAGGTTATAGAAAATCTACAGCAAATGAAGTTGAAAACCTATTAGATCCAGGTAATCCATTAATGATTCCTACAAATTTTGAGCCTACAGCTTATTTTACGATGGAACCTTCTGGTAAAACAAAAGTACATATAAATAAATGCGAGATGGGACAGCATATAGGAACGGCCTTAGCCCAAATAGTTGCAGAAGAATTAGAACTAGATTGGTCTGATATTGATATTGATTATCCAGGTTACCCAGAAAATCTTTCTGCTCTGGGATATCATTTTACTGCTTCTTCTAGAAGTGTGGCAGCACATTTTGATGAGCTGTCTAGTGCAGGCGCGGCGGGAAGGATTGCCCTTCTTGAGACAGGAGCTGAATTATTAAATGCAAACCTTGAAGATTGTATTGCAAATAGCAGTAAAATTATCGACCAATGGACAGGAAACTCAATTAGTTATTCAGATATATTATCCCAAACTACTATAGAAAGAAAGTTTGACAAAGAAGAGCTTAGTTCTATTAAACTAAAAGATTTTAAGGACTATAAATTAATAGGAAAACCATTAAAAGCATTAGATAATTTTTCTAAAGTAAATGGAACAGCGATGTTTGGTATAGACTCTAATTTACCAGGTATGCTTTATGCTACTGTAGTAACTCCTCCAATTAGAAAAGGTAGTAGGATTGTTTCTTTTGATGACAGCGAATGTAAAAAAATTAAAGGATTTAAAGAAATAGTAAACCCTAACTTTGATCAAAATGATCCTCTTTCAGGATACTTAATAGTCGTAGCAAATACCTTTCCTGAAGCGATGAGAGCTGCTAATGTATTAAAAGTTGAGTGGAGTATTCCAGATGATAATAAAGTTAGCACTAATGACTTGCTTTTGGAATCAGAAGAATTGATGAAAAATAATATAAATGGTTCAGTTAGTTATCATGAAGGTGATATAGATAAATCTTTGGAGAAAGCAGAGAGATTTGAAAGTATTTATACTACTAGTTTTGTAGCTCACGGCGTATTAGAGCCTTATAATGCAGTTATAGGAAAATTTGGTGATACGTGGCATTTATTTTCGGGGACACAATATAACAGTTTTAATGGACTAATTATAGGTGGAACAATAGCAGCAATTACAGGTGTCAAACCAGAAGAAGTTAAATTAAAAATACACCAAAGGCTTGCAGGCGGAGGCTTTGGTTCAAGGTTTGTTAATGCTGATAGACTAGCATTGATGGCTTCAATTAAATTAAATAAGCCAATTAAATTAATTTATACAAGAGAAGCGATGATGAAAGATAGTGAACCAAGAACAGCATCTTATAACAAATTAACAGCAGGTATTAGCGATGGTAAACTAGATGCTTTACACATTGAAATAAGTGCTGGAAGTTTAGTAAAAAGACCAGATTTAAACTTTCCTAAAGATTGGTGGATAAAAGATATTGAAGGTAAAGAAGGAGTTACATCTGGAGCCTGGACAACAGAAGGCGCAGAACACTGGTATTCTGTAAATAATAGGAAACTAACATTTTATGAAAACAAAAAATTGAATAGTGTGGTTCCTGTTGGGGCATTAAGACAAATAGGTAATGGCTATGTAGCTTTTGCTTTAGAGTCTTTTATAGATGAACTAGCCTATAAATTAAAAAAAGATCCTTTAGACTTTAGACTGAGTTTGTTAAATAACAAAAATAATAAAATAAGCACTCCATGGATTGATATAGACAACATTTTATTAAGAGGAGGGCAACCTACAAAAAGAAAAAGAGATGAGGGAGGAGCATTAAGATTAAAAAATGTTTTGCTTAGTGTTACTGGTAAAGCTGGCTATTCTCTGAAAAAGAAAGAAAAAAATGAGGGGATAGGTTTAGCTGTAGCAGCACAATATGCGAGAAAATCTCCTAGTTTTAATGCTTGTGTAGCAGAAGTAAATGTCAATCCTAAAAACGGAAAAGTAAAGGTAAAAAAACTTACATATGCAATAGATTGCGGAACAGTAATTAATAGAGATGGCGCACTTGCCCAGATTGAGGGCGCTGGTCTATTTGCGTTGAGTATAGCACTATATGAAGATTTAAAACTAGAAAATGGAGTTTTTAGTCAGAAAAATTTTGATGAATATAAAATGCTAAAACTTAAAGATACTCCTATAATAGATATAGATTTAATTGAGACAGGAGGCCATCCAACGGGACTGGGTGAAGTAGGTGGAATTGCTACAGCTCCAGCAGTAGCAAATGCAATATATGATGCGGTAGGCGTAAGAATTAAAAGTTTACCTATAAGTTCTAGTGAAATTAAAAATAAAATTAACGCAAAGCATGGGAAAAAACCAAATATTGAAAGTTCATAGAGAAGATTCTTAATATTTGGCTTAAAATAACTTTGAAATTCCAAGATTATTTCAGTCAGTGCATTTGTAAGAATTTAATTTTTTCAATTTTGGCTGATATCCTTTAAACTATTCTGTAACTTCTTGTATATAATATTTTTTTAAAAATTATAAACCTAAAAAAATAGTTATTTAACCAAACTAATTACATTATAAAACGATCGTTACAATTTAAATTACAAATAATTAAAAATATTTAAAAAGTCACTTATATTAATTATATTTTAAATATGTTACGTTAAGATATGCTTTTGAGAACAAGATTAAACTTAATATTCTTAATTGTTTTGGCTTTAATAGGTAGTTCACTATTTTTTACAAGCTTTATTATTTCTAACTACTTTGATAACAGAGTTTTAGTAAGTGAGGTTAATGGGAGTCAGGCCATATGGAATAAAATTCAATTAAATTCTTACGAGAAAATGGCATTTTATGCTTATGACGATATACCTGGAAAACCTTCTATTTGGAGACTAAGGGGTAAAAGAAGTCCTATCGAAGCTGTAAGGTCAAATGATAAAAGAACATTAAACAGGACAATTGGTCCAATGTTTAAAAATTTAAATGAATCTAGTATTCTTGATTTTTTGATCATTTCTAATACTGATGAAATCATTTTTTCAAAAGGTACTAAAGATAAAAATATAGATGCTATACTAGATGTTTCAGAAAAAATTTATAAAGAAAAAATTAATTCATTATTTTTGAAAATTGATAACAAAGTAGCTTTCATAGTTAATTTTCCTATTTATGTTAATGCAAGAATAGTAGGAAGAGTTTATTATGGTAAATGGATTGATTCTCTTTTAGAAGAGGTAAAAGAAAGCTCTAAAAATGAGGTTATAATTTTAGACAATAATAAAGAGATATTATTTTCAACCGGCGATAATCTAGATGTTATTAAAATTAAAGATATAGCTTTTAAGGGATCACCTGAAATTGCAAAAGTAAATAATTCATATTTCCTTATAAGTCAAATATCAGTAAAGGAATACATGGATAATTCTATATTTATAGGGCTTATAAAAGACATAAGCAGTATAAGGAAAAAAGAGTTTTTATACTCACTTTCAATAATATCAGTAATAATACTTTTTTTACTTATAACAGCTGGTATAATAAATTTATTATTATATCGAAATTTCAAGCCTTTATATAGTGCTATAGATGTTCTTAATGCGTTAGGGAAAGGTATTACAGATAAGCAAGTAGAAGGTAAGGCCTCTGGAGAAGTAGGACAAATTGCAAATGCTGTTGAAGCCTTTAGAAAAAGTATTATAAGCGCCAACACAGACGCTTTAACGGGTTTGCCTAATAGAAGAAATATATTATCTAAAATTGAAAAAGCTTTAGAAGAATACAAAAAAAATAAATCTAATAACTTTTCAATAATTATTTCAGATATTGATAATTTTAAAAAATTTAATGATACTTACGGTCACAATGCAGGTGATGATGTTCTAAAAACTGTAGCTAGCTCAGTTTCAAAAGTTATAAGAGATAAAGATATTTTTGCAAGATACGGTGGAGAAGAATTTCTTACTTTTGTTAATAACTCTGATAAAGAAGCTGCATATTTAGTTTCAGAAAGAATTAGAAAAGCAATTGCTGACACTAAAATAAATTTAAATGGTGAAGATAAGCAAATTACAGTAACCCTAGGTGTAGCAAATATAACTGAAAGTGATCACATATCTTCTCTTTTAGAGTTAGCAGATCAAAGATTATATGAAGGTAAAAAAAGAGGAAAAAATATTACGATAAAAGATTAGTTATAAAATTTTTGGCTTACCAATAAACCAGCCTTGTCCAAATTGAACTCCTAGTTTCTTAGCTTTTAGTAAATCATTTTTAGTTTCTATGCCTTCGGCTAGCACTGAAAAGCCGATACTGTTTCCTATTTCTACTATACCTTTTATTAAAGTTCTTGTGTGTTTGTTTTTAATATCAAATATAAATGATTTATCTAATTTAACTAAATCAATAGGTAAAATAGATAGTCTTCTTATATTGGCATAACCTGAGCCAAAATCATCCATAGCGATTAAAAATTTATCTTTTTTTAATCTTGTTAAAGATTCTATCATGTTTTTATTAGAAATAATTTTATGGCTTTCAGTAATTTCTATTCCAATACACTTAGGTTTTAATTTATTTTTACTTATTAGTTTTGTAAACTTTCTATAAAATGTTTTAGATTCTAGTAATTCAGCAGATACGTTAATCCAATTTATAGTAGCCTCTTTATTTTTACTAAATACAGTAACTTTTTTTAAAACACTAGGTAATAAAATATTCAATTGATAATTACTATTTATTATGGGCATAAAATTTTCATTAGAAATTTGTGAGCCGTTCTGCATATACATACGAGCTAAATATTCGTAGCCTGATATTGATAGATCATTTAATTTATACTGTTTTTGGACTGCAAAGTTTATTTCACCTTTAGAAAAGCATTCCATGCCTTCTTTTAGGGCTAATATATATTTAATTTGCTCATCATTAATTTTGTAAATGCTACTTTCACTATTTTTAACAAGAAATTGGCTATCATATGCTGTGCTTTCTTTATTTATTTTCAATTTCAAATAAAAGTTATTTTTACTACTTTTTAGTGACAGATTATTTTTTAAATCATATTCATTTAAAAAATTAAATAAACTGTCAAAATAATTATTTCTCCAAACTATACCTTTTTTATTTACTTCAAATATTGCAGAATTAGCTGAAATTAATTGTTTTTTTAAATAAGATATATTCATTTACATAAGACCTTTTTTTCTCATTTCATCGTAAAAGGCTAATGAAAATTTTTTAAAATCATCATCCTCTATAAACTCAAAGGCCATAAAGTTTTTTTCTTTATCTACTCTTACTACTTTTGCGGTAATTTCCCAGCCGATATTTTCTCCTGATATAGGAAAAATACATACTAATTTAATCTTTGCTTTTTGCTCGGGAGGTGAAATAGAACCAATTTCTACTCCAGTGCCACCTAAACTAAAATCAATAAGCTTAAGGTGTTGTTTATTATAAAACACTTGTACCGGTAATTTATGTCTAGCATGTTGTCTGGTTACACTCATTTTTAAAGTATATGTTAATATTATTTTTTTTTAAATTATAAATGTTAATTAATTTATATTACAAAATATACATTAAAGAAGCTTTATTTAATTGATTATAATGCTGATTGGTATATAGCAATAGCATCTTCTATATTTACATTTCTAGGGTTATTAATTAATAGTCTTTGCTGTTTTAGCGCATCTTCAGCTAACATATGGATATCTTTTTGGTTAATTCCTACTTCTTTTAATTTTCTAGGAATTTTTAAGTCAATAATTAGTTGTTCAATTCCTGCTATAAAATTATCAATATTATTTTTATTTTCTTTTAAATCTGGTAAACAGTCCGATGCAATTTCACAATATAAATTAGATACTTCTTTGCTATTAAATTTTAAAACTTCAGGTAAAACTAAAGAGTTTGAAAGTCCGTGAGGAACATGAAATTTAGCACCTATTGGATAAGCTAAAGCATGTACTGCTGCACATGGCGCATTAGCAAACGCCATTCCTGCTAACATTGATCCTAGCAACATGCTTTCTCTAGCTTTTTTATTTTCAGGATTATTAACCGCTTCTCTGATATTGCTACCTAATAAAGCAAGTGCTTTTTTAGCAAGTGCATCTGATATGGGGTTTTTTTTAATTTTTGTTGTGTACGCTTCAATTGCATGTACCATTGCATCAATTCCAGAATACGCCGTTATATTTTTGGGTAGACCAATTGTTAATTCTGCATCTAATATAGCACAGTCTGCATAAAGAAGGGGGTCAACAATACCCATCTTTTGCTCGTTTTCTAATGTAAAAATAGCTATAGGAGTCACTTCAGATCCAGTTCCAGCAGTTGTTGGTATTTGGATTAAAGGGCATCTATCGTTTTTTAAATTGTTGACTCCATAACATTCCTTTATATTAACATTATTTATACTGAAATAAGAAACAGCTTTAGCAACATCCATAGAACTACCACCACCAAAGCCTATTATGCCATCTGCTTTATGATTTTGATATAGATTAACCGCTTCAAAAATATTACTTTCAGGTGGATCCGCCCTTACTCTATTATAAACGCTAGGCAATATATTTTTTATAGTTAAGCTCTTTTCAATCTCTTCTACAAATCCTAGTTCAAATAATCCATGATCTGTAATAATTAAGGGTTTTTTTACGTTTAATTTATAGCATACGTCAGATAAAATTGAAATTTTACCTAAACCAGATTCTACTAAAGGGACTGTTTGAAAATTTAAACTCATAAGATTATTTAAACTTTAATGTTATAAATTTTATAATTGTATTTAAATGCAATTAACTTTAAGAATCAAGTGGAAATAATTAATTTAATTTAAATTGATTAATTTTTTTTACATATATTTTCTTGTATAAAAGCTCCAGTATCTGAAGTTGATATTGCATATTTACATTTATATTGTAGATATTTTTTAAATACTCCTGTTGCATGAAGGATAACAAAACTGCCAGCCCCTGCTTGTATATCAGACTCTGTTCTTATTGGTCTAGTCAACATAGTACTTCCTTCTGAAGATTTAAAAACTAATACTACATAAAGATTGATCATTTTATTATTTCTATCAGTTTCCCTAACACCTCTTCCTATTGCATCTCCAAAATTACCATCTGAGTCTGAAAATGCAGCATTAGCCTTAAACGTGTTAAATTTACCTTCATTTGGTAACTGTAAGGTTTCTCCATCAATTTTTCCCATGATAGTTATTTTATAAGTGTCATTACTAAGTAATTTATTAGATAAAAAAAATATTAAAAAAAAGAATATTATCTTATTAGTAAACATAACTATTCAATTATATTATAATTAAAAAAAAAATGTAAAATCTAATTTTATTGGAGTTCATAATTTATAAAGAAGAATTTAAAGGTAAAGTAGTTCTAGTTACAGGCGCATCAAGAGGTATAGGAAAGGCTATTGCTATAGAATTGGCAAAATATGGGACATCTGTGGCTATCAATTACAACTCTAATACAAGACTTGCTAAAGATGTTTGTAAGAAAGTTAGAAGCTTTGGAGTTAATGCAGAAATTATAAAGGCTAATGTATCTGAAGAAAAAGAGGTTAAATACTTAATTAGAGAAACAGAAAAAAAACTTGGACCCATTGATCTTTTGGTAACTAATGCTGGTATTTTACACCTACCTAAACATGTTTTAGATCTTGATTATAAAATATGGAAAAAAATTATGACTACAAATGTAGATGGGACATTATTGCCTATTAAAGAAGTAATTCCAGGAATGATAAAAAGAAAATTTGGAAGAATAGTATGTATATCTTCAATTGCTGGTTTAGGAAAACGTCCAAATATGATTACTTATGCAACATCTAAAGCATCGGTAATTGCATTAGCTAGAAACTTAGCAGAAGCAGTAGCTCCATATATAAGGATTAATACTGTTGCTCCTGGTTTAATAGAAACGGACATGGCCAAAGCATTTAGTAAAGAAGCTAAAAAAAATATTATACTAAATACACCATTAAAGAGATTAGGTACATCTGAGGATATAGCGAGTACAGTAATTTATTTATTATCAGAACAATCCTCCTTTATTACTGGACAAACTTTAATAGTTGATGGAGGCAAGGTAGTATTGCCTTAAAAAATGAAGTATTTTATTTATATTATTGTTTATGCTGTATCTTTTGTAACTAATGCTCAAGATTATATTATTGAATCTAACAGTAATAATACAATTTTAAAAACCATAATTTATCCTGATGGTGAAGAGTATATCCATATAGAAAATTCTGGTCTATGGAAAGACAATAAAGGGGATTATGGCAATGAAAGGTGTATAGGTATTATTAAAAAGAATAAATTAAACTCAAATGTCGAAGTAAGATGTGAACATATTAATCAATTAGGAGAAAAGTTTTGGACTTTAAAAGTAAGAAACTCTGAATTACACCAGACTGGAGGAGGTGTCAGTACTTATATTGCTGGAACAGGTAAATATAAAAAATATATAGGAATAGAATGCCCTTATGGGGTTAATTATATAGAAAATATGGTTTGGTACACACAAAAGTGTAAAATTCCTTGAGTAGATTATTAATTTTGATTGTCCAAGATTTTCATCAAAACTTTTATACAATATCCATAAAGTACTACTAACCATAACACACTATTTGCTAATAAAAAATCTTTAGTATTTAATTGATTAAAAGCAAAATCTGCGCTCATTGATATTAGCCCTATAAGAAACCCTAACCAACCTCCATAAATAGCACCATCTCCAAAGTTTTAATTTTATTAGTTTTATTAAAAGAATAAGCTAATGCAATTATTACAACAATAATAATAGACGGAATATCTATAAAAATTAAATAGCTACCCACTTCTTTACTTGCGGCGTAACATGCTTAAACAATATAGTAAGATAAATAATAATAGAAATTATTTTTTTTTGATAACTCATAATATATAATTATAGTTATTTTTTTATTCTATAAACAGTATATTTTAAATTAATAGAGAATTTAATCTTATGTATCTATTTTCAAAATTAGAAACTTTTAAAAAAGACATACATATTGCTTTTATTGGTTGTGGAAAATTCGTTACTATGTTTTTAGCACAATTAAATAATCTGAATAAGATAAAAGTAAATATCATAGTAGATTTAGATATATCAAAAGCAAAAGATAATTGTATTAAGAGTGGACTAAGTAAAAATATGATTAATGACATTCATTTTTCCAATTCTATTAATGATATTTTAGATGATAAAAGTGTCGATATAGTAATTGAGGCAACAGGAAATGCAAAAGTTGGAATACTTAATGCTAAGCAAATAATTCTAAATAAAAAAAATATAATTATGGTTAATGTAGAAGCAGATGTAGTTGCTGGTAAATATTTATCAGATTTAGCTTTTGCGAATGACGTTGTTTACTCAATGGCCTATGGTGATCAGCCTGCATTAATTTTAGAACAAATAGAGTGGGCATTATTAAATGGTTTTGAAGTAATCTGTGCAGGTAAGGGTACTAAATATCATAAAACTTTTGAAGATTCAACTCCTGAAACAGTTTGGCAACATTATGGAATAAAGGCTAAAGATGCTTTATCTTCAGGTATGAATCCAAAAATGTTTAATTCTTTTCTTACTGGGGATAAAAGCTCTATAGAAATGGCAGCAGTTGCTAACTCAAGTCATTTGAAAGTACCTGATACCGGCTTGAACTATCCATGTATTAATACAAATCAAATAGCTAAACAGTTAATTCCTATGGACTCTGGAGGTTTATTAGAAACAAATAGGCAATTAGAGGTTATAACTAGTATAGATGAAAACAAAAATGAAATAGATAACCATTTAAGATGGGGAGTATTTTTAGTTTTTAAGGGTAAAAATAATTATGTAAAAAATTGTTTTAGTGATTATGGTATGATTGTAGATAATACAGGAGAATATACAGCATTATGGAGGCCTTATCATTATATAGGATTAGAGTTAGCACAAAGCATTTATTCTATTGCATTAAATAAACAAGCTACAGGATATACTAAAAGTTATAAAGCTGATGTCGCAGCTATCGCAAAAGTCAATTTGTATCCAGGAGATATTCTCGATGGTGAAGGGGGCTATAAGGTTAAAGGAAAGTTGGTAAGTTCATTAATAAGTTATAAAAAAGATTTATTACCTCTGGGGTTATCTGATAATATTAAGGTTATAAAACCTATAGCAAAAAATTCATTTATTTCATTTGATGATGTAGAAAATAATCTTGACAGAGAAATTATTAAGGCTAGGGAATACCAGGTTCAATTATTAGAGAAATGAATTTATCAAAATAATATTTTTATTATTCATTTAAAAAATTATATTTAAAAGCTAATATATAAAAGTATGAAATATTTAATTTTTTTAATAACTATTTTTATAAGGCCAGCTTTTTCAATGAATGATTTAGAGGGTAAAGCTCTAATATGTTCTTATGGTAAAAATTCAACTAATCATGAAATATATCTCTTTTACAAAAATAGATATGCTTCTAAATATTTATTTCTAGAAAACCACAACTTTAAAATCAGGACTAATGAAAAAAGAAAATATTATTTATCTGAAAAAAACTTAACTCTAAAACCTTTTAAAATTAATTTAGATAGCCTTACTGTCTTTGATATGGAGTTTAATAAAACCATTGGCAAATGTAAAATTGTTGTTAATCATAAGTTAGCTGATAACTTTATGATAAATCATAAGATAAAGTCTCAAAATAAGTATGATAATTTAATAAGAAAAAATTCTGTATAAATATCTGTAAAGTTTATAATTTCTAATTGCTTCTTAATATTTCACTTTGTTCTTTAGTAATTTTACATTTCTGCAAACCAAATATGGTATCTTTAAAATATCTAACACTTTGTATGCATTTAGTGCCTATTAATGATTTGAATTTATCAGAGGCTCCTATAATTTCCATATTGGCAACTCCTGCATCAAAGTCACTTTCTTTTCTAAATGCTTTTATATACAATACTTCATCATTTGCATATATTATCTTAGCTGTTCCTTCCAGTTTTATAAGCTTATTATCTATGATATCAGATGTAACTATCCCATCGAATTTACCATAATTTCCATATTTATCAGTAATAGTTCCAATTAATTCATAGCTTCTAAATTTTTCTTTTTCAGATATATCAAATTCTTTTAAAATATTTATATTAGCCTGAAATTCAAGGAAATAATCTAAAGAAAAAAGATGATTTATAAAAAAAAACACTAATATTGAGAATATAAATTTCATTTTAAGTTTTTAGCAGTTATGTTATTTGTTATTACATAAGTTTAGCAATAGTAAATGCAAAAAAGAAGCCTGTTAAATACACTATTAATGAAAATAAATATATTACTATACTTAACTTTCTTAATCGATTGCAGGCCCTTGCTTTTAATGGATCTGCTGGGCAGGGAGCATTTCTAGTATACCAAATTAAAAAACCGCTTATAAGAATAAGCAAACCAGAAATTATAAATAATATTATTTTATATTTTGATAATACTATAAGAAAAGGCATATTTGATATTAAACCTGCAAGAACTGCTCCTGCCCCAATGGCTACAAATAAAGATGGTAAAGCACAACAAAGTAATGTTCCTAGGCTAGTAAAGAAGCTAAGAGATGGAAAAATTAAATTCTTTAATGATATAGGCTTCATTTCTAGCTGTTTCTGTTTATTGTTTCAACAGTATAGCCTGCATCTTCAAAAATAGTTGAAATTGTAGTATCTTCAATATCTGTTTCTTTCTCTAAATATATTACTACCTTTTGATCTTCCAAGTCTACATTTATGCCTTTAACTTCAATTCTTTTCATAAAAACTTTTTCAATAGATTGGGCACAAAAGTCACAGACCATACCATTAACATTTATGTTTATAAAATTATCTGTTATTTCTCCTGAGCTTAGACCATTAGTTGTTACTTCATCATGACTATGTCCACCTTCTTTATGACAATTAGTGGCATGAGTAGTAAATGTTAATAACAAAGAACTTAATAAGATAACTAATATTTTCATATTTTCTCCTTTTAAAAACGTTTAATAAAATTTATAGTTGTATTTTTATTCTGGTCTATTCCTAGTTCTAATAAATTTGTATACTTAAAAAGTCTCAAAACAAAATTAGAAATTAATGCATCATCATATTCTGGCATATTTTGCAGTTCATACATTAGCCAAGTGTGTAGAGCACCATAACCAGCTATATATGGGGCAAAACCAAGCCTAGTTTTTTGCATAAAAGTACTATCGACAGACTCAGACTTCATGAAATTAGCGGCATAAGAGGTAAAATACCTTCTGGTTTCCCAGTCAAAGGCAAACTCTCCGTAAGAAACTAGTTCATTTTTATTATTATAGTCTTTATATGATGTATTTAATAAACCTAAACCTCCTTTGATATAAAAATTAGCCTGAGAGTGTTTTCTATTTATTCTTTTAGCTAAATAATTAACATTAAAAGCATTTATCCAATATTCTCTATTTCGCCAATATTGAATCATATATCCATAGGAAGTCTTACTAGTTGGAGAATAATGAGTTAAAAGAGTATTTCTGAAATAATCATTATATGACATTATTGTCCAACCACCAGAATAAGACACAGGTCTAGCATTAAGATTATTTATACATAAAGATAATAAGAAAAATAATTTAATTACTTTTATTGCTTTTTTCATAAAAATACCTATTATTTATATAAGGTATACCCTAACGTTAAGGTCAATATGTTTATTGCAGAAATATCAAAAAAACTTAAAATAACTACTCGTGCTATCAGGCATTATGAAGAGATAGGAATTATAAGGTCAAAAAGATTGGAAAATAACTACAGATATTTTGACGAAGTTAATGTTGATAAATTGAAATTTCTAGTAAGAGCACGTAAATTAGGCTTTTCTCTAGAAGAGTGTAAGGAACTAATACTTTTGTTTGAAAACGATAATAGAAAAAGTGAACATGTTAGAGAGATAGCGAAAAATAAACTAAAATCCATAAAAAAGCAGATTACAGATTTAAAAGATTTAGAAAAATCATTAAAATGGCTAGTTTTAAAATGTCCTGGTGATAATAAGCCAGATTGTCCAATAATAGAGGAGTTAGCTAAAGGTTGAATTGTTTATGATATTAGTTATATGTAGATAAATATGA
>CACMKJ010000001.1 GCA_902614225.1 Rhodospirillaceae bacterium | reverse complement strand
TAATACTAGCTGCAATTGCTGTAGTGAAATCATCATTATTTTGGAGATTATTGATAGCTTCAGTAATTATGCTCGTAGCAGGATATTTAGGTGAAGTTGGATCTGTAAATGTTTGGGCTGGTTTTGTAGTCGGAATGCTTGGATGGATTTACATCATATATGAAGTATTTGCAGGAGAAGCTAGTCAAATAAATGCCAGCAAAGGAACCGCAGCAAGTCAAAAAGCGTTTAATGCTCTTAGGCTTATAGTTACTATAGGTTGGGCAATATACCCTATAGGTTACGTAGTTGGTTATACCGGAGGAGGAAGCGCAGAAGGTCTTAATATAATCTATAACTTAGCTGATTTTATCAATAAAATCGCATTTGGTGTAGTTATATGGGCTGCTGCTACTTCAGACTCAAAGTAAAATTTCTTACTTGTTGAAAAAAAACATGTCTTATTTCTTAAGACATGTTTTTTTTTATTGATATATATATGAAAAAAGCAATTGTCATCGGAGCTGGCTTTGGAGGAATGGCCGCTGCTATTAGGCTAAGAAAGAAAGGTTATAAAGTTGAAATAGTAGATAGATGTAATAATCTGGGTGGCAGAGCTCAAGTTTTCAATGTCAATGGTTTTCGTCATGATGCCGGTCCTACTCTTATTACTGCTCCTTTTTTGTTTAAAGAATTATTCCAACTATATAATAAAAATATTAATGAATATCTAACGTTTGTTCCCCTAAATCCATGGTATAGATTTGTTTTTGATGACCATACTATTTTTGATTACGAACAGTCCTTAGATAGTACAATAGAAAACATAAGGAAAATTTCGCCTAGAGATGCTGCAAACTATCCAAAAATGTTAAAGGCCTCTAAAGACATATATGATATTGCTTTTGAAAAATTATCTCATATTCCTTTTCATAGTTTTTTATTTATGTGCAAACAAATTCCTACACTTTTAAAGTTTAAATCACATAAGTCAGTTTACAGTTTTGTAAGTAAATTTTTAAGTAATGATAAACTGAGGAGAGCTTTTTCTATTCCCCCATTACTAGTGGGCGGTAACCCTTTTACAACAACCTGTATTTATTCGCTTATACATTACTTAGAAAGAGCCCATGGTGTATATTTTGCAATGGGAGGAACTGGAAAAATAGTTTTAGAACTAACAAAACTATTAGAAAGCATTGGTGTTTCAGTAAGGTTAAATACAACTATTGAGAGAATAAAAATTGATAATTCAAGAATTAGTGAATTAATAGATAGCCACGGTAAAGTTCATAAAGCTGATGTTTACGTATCTAATATGGACCCATTACACTTATACAAAAATCTCATAAATCAAGAAATAAATCCTTCTATTTTTTTTAAAAAGAACTTTTCTAAAACTTCTATGGGCTTGTTCGTACTTTTTTTTGGAACAAAAAAAAGATATGAAAATGTTCAACACCACACAATCATATTCGGAAAAGAGTATAAAAAATTACTAAAAAAAATATTTAAAGGGAATGAACTTCCCTATGATATATCAATATATTTGCATAGACCTACTGCTACTGATAGAAGCTTTGCCCCTAAAAACTGTGATAGTTTCTATGCCCTAGTACCTGTACCAAACCTAAAAGCTAATATTAATTGGCATACTAGTGGCAATGCTTTCAAAGACCATGTAATTAAGGTTTTAAGTGACAAAATATTATTTGACCTTGAAAATAATATAGTAGAAGAATTTTATATGTCACCTAAGAGTTTTCAAGATAATTATTTATCTCATCAGGGTAGTGGCTTTTCCATAGCACCATATTTTACTCAATCAGCATGGTTTAGATTTCATAATAAATCCGAAATAATTAAAAATTTATATCTAGTCGGAGCAGGAACACATCCGGGTGCCGGAATACCAGGAGTATTATCTTCTGCTAAGGTTTTAGAAAGAGTTTTATAATTGAAAGTTAAAAAAAATGTACTAAAAAAAAAAGCTAAGTCTTTTTATTTTGCTAGTATTTTTTTATCAAGAGATTGCTTTACAAACTGTTCTCAGCTTTATAATTTTTGTCGAATAGTGGATGATATTGCAGATAATAACTATAAAAATAAAAAATTTTTATTAAAAAATATTTATAACTCCATAACTAATCCTGATTCATTTAAAAGCAAATATGTATCTGAAATAAAACCTCTAATTAAATCGAACATTATAAATAAAGCATGTTTAAAAGAATTAATTCATGGTGTAATGCTAGATACAAAAAAAAAAATAAGTATATCAGATAAATCAGAATTAATAAATTACGCTTATTATGTTGCCGGCACAGTAGGTATAATGATGGCAAAAATTTTAAATACTCAAAATAAATATGCTTATAGATATGCTGTTGATCTTGGAATAGCTATGCAACTTACAAATATAATGAGAGATATTATAGAAGATGCTAATATGGATAGAGTATATTATCCTAAAGTATGGATTAAATTAACATCAAAGAATATCCTACATAATAATTCAAATACTATTAAAAATATAAATAGAGCTACTGAGAAGTTATTTGAATTATCTGAAACATATTATAAAAGTGCTTTCAAGGGAATAGCCTTTTTACCTTTTAGATCAAGATTTGCAATTTTGTTGGCTCTATTTGTGTATAGGCAAATAGGAAGAAAAATTATTAAAAATAGTTTTTCAAATCTAAAAAAAAGAGAAATAGTATCTTTATATGAAAAAATTTTATGTTTATTAAAAGTTTTTTTTATTTTTATATTTAATTTTAATACGCACTTTAAAAAATATCACCATGATAGAAACCTTCATGATACTATAAACAGCAAAACATTTTTAAAAAGTATAATTTATGAGCAAAAATAATATATCAGATTTTGTAATTCTTGGAGGAGGCTGTTCTGCACTTTCATTTATTAATCAAGTAATAGAACAGAAAATTACTAAATATTCATTCATTATTATAGAGAAACAAAAAAAATATGTAGATGATAAAAGCTGGTGTTTTTGGTCAGAAAACATTAAAAAAAATAAAAATATTATAGGAGCAAGTTGGAGTAGTTTTTCATTTAACCTTGGTAATAGGACTAATTTTTTATCATCAAAAAATTTTAAGTATTACTATATTAGAAGTATAAAATTTTATGAATCTATAAAAAAAAAGATTTCAAATTATGCTCATATAACGCTTAGGCTAAATGAAACTATAATACGTATAAAAAATAAAAAAAATTACTTTGAAGTAATTACTAATAAAAGTATTTATTTAGCAAAGAATATTTTGGATACTAGACCTAATATACATATTTACGAGAAAAACCCTTTCCTGTACCAATGCTTTGTAGGATATGAGATAAAATCTGAAGAAAAAATAAACCTTAAGAAAAGCAATGCTTATTTAATGCATAATATGCATACATCTAACAATAAATTTTACTTTGAATATATTTTACCTATTGAAAAAAATACCTATCTGTTTGAACTAACTACCTTTACAAAGACGGATCTGTCTTTAAAAATTATAGAAAAAGAATTAAGAATAGTCTTATCCAAATATTTTAAAAAACCATATCAAATCATTAGAAAAGAATATGGAAAAATACCTATGGGATTTGTTAATAATAAGATGATTAAAAATAAAAAAAACTACTTTGTAAGTGGTAGTTTAGCTGGCTTTATTAGACCATCGTCTGGCTACGCATTTGTAGATATTCAAAAATGGTCAGAAAGGGCTGCCAATAACCTTAAAATTAAAGGTAATATAGAAAAATTAGAAAAGCGAGAGGTTATAAAAAATTTTTTAGATAAAATTTTCTTAAAAGTTATTTCTTCTGATATTTCTAAAGCACCGCAAATATTTTATTATTTTTCTAAAAATATTTCTCCTACTACATTTATTAAGTTTATGTTAGGAGAAGCTAATTTACTTGAATATTTTAGAGTTATATATGCAATGCCAAAAAGAATTTTTTTAAAGTGTTTAATAAAAATTTAAAATTAAATAATAGAAAAATAAGTACTGAAACTTATCTTTTTTTCACCTCCTCTACCCTATTTTTTCTTTTCTCTAAAATTTTCGATATTGGTATTACTGATACTAACATTTTATCAATTATTTTATTTAGTTTTGTAGTCTTTTTTGGATTACCTCATGGAGCTCTTGATACTTTGATAGCTAAAAAATTTAAAATATATAATAACTTATATGAGTTTTTAGTTTTCAATCTTATATATATTTTAATAGCCATATTTATTTTTTTAATTTGGCAATTTCTACCCATTTTATCATTATCCATATTCTTAATAATTTCAGGGATTCACTTTTCTGAAGATTGGTCATCACTCAAAATTCAAAAGATAAAAAAAATATCACTAGGATTCAGTGTTATTAATTTTCCAATCTTATTTAATAAAGAGTCAGTTGAAAATATTTATTATTATATTACGAACTCAAACTATATTTTTACCTTTTCTTCTATACAAGTAGTCTTCGGCCTTTTAAATTTAGCATTTTTAGTTTACTTTATTGTCAGCAATTCATTTACAGCAAATGCTCTAATACAAAGCTTAATAATTATTTTCTCTGCATGTTTTTTAGATCCTTTATTATTTTTTATATCTTATTTTTGCTTTTTTCATAGTTATAAAAACTTTGAGGAAGCAAAGGACATATTACAGAAAATAAGTAAGGTTAAAATTAGATTAGTTGCTTTAACTAATACTATATTATCATTAGCAATAGGTTTAACAGTTTTTTTCTTATTTTACTCTGATTTCAACTTAAAGAATATTACATCTTTAATTTTTATAGGTTTAGCAGCATTGACAGTGCCACATATGTTATTAAGAATTTTGATAAAACAAAGATAAGTTATTTTTCTAAGAGCCTAGGCATAAGTTCTATTAAATTACATGGCTTATTTGTACTATCTAATTGATTTTTGATTATGCCCTCCCATGCATCTTTACACGCACCTGGAGATCCAGGCAAAGAAAATATAAAAGTTCCTTTAGCCACACAAGCAATGGCTCTTGATTGGATTGATGATGAGCCAATTTTTTTATAACTAATATATCTAAAAACCTCACCAAACCCTGGAATATATTTATCTTTTATTAGATCAATGGCTTCTGGTGTAACATCTCTTCCTGTGATTCCTGTTCCTCCTGTGATAATAATAGCATCTATATTTTTATTAGCTATCCATTTACGAAGTATATTTAAAATTATACTAACATCATCAGTAACAATATTTCTTTCTGTACAATTATGACCTTCTTGCTTTACACTATTGACTAAATAGTCACCTGATTTATCATTATTTATAGTTCTAGTATCAGATACTGTTAAAATAGCAATATTCACACTTATTGATTTATTCTTATCTTCTGAACTTTGCATCATGAATTATATTGTAATCTAAATTTTCATATTTTGGCCATTTACCTCTTGCCAATAATGCTCTTGATGGCTTAGCTTGTTGTAGTTTGTCTCTGTAAATCCAAAGGTCAGTTAAAATATACTTTACAAACCATCTAGTTTCTTTTATTGGAATACTCTCTATAAAAACAATAGGCTCCATATTATTAATATTTTGCTTCCATTTTTTAAGCCTAGTAGTTCCAGCATTGTAAGCTATTAATGTATCTAATATTGAATTTTTTGCATTAGGACTGTTCATTAATCTATTAAGAAGTTTTTGTCCAATTTCTATATTAAGCTGTAAAGAATATAATGTATATGCTTTACTATATCTTAATCTATAATCATTATTAATTTTACTTGCCGTTCTAGGCATTATTTGCATTAAACCTCTTGCTCCTTTAGAACTTTTAGCTTTAAAATTAAAAGCAGATTCGCGTCTTATAAGAGCAAACAGCAAAGCCTTATCTATTTTGTATCCATAATTTATTTGCCAGTCTGGAGTAGGGTATAAGCCTCTCATAAATAATGTTAAATCTTTTTTATAATACTTAGAGCCTAATCTTATTAATACCGCAGGTAAATCAAGTTTCTCACTTGCATGAAATAAATTATTTAGTTCATCTTTTTGCGTTTTGCTATAAAGGTTTCTTATTTCTAAGTCAGCATAATTGTACAAACCAACTTCAGTAAGTGCAATTGCTCTTTTAAAAATTTTGTTTTCGTTTAAATAAGAAAAGTTTACTTCCTTTTGATTAGAATAGTTCCTCCAAGTAAATGGGTCAGAGATATTTAATTGTTCAATAGCCAATTGACCATAGAGTGTTCTAGGTAATTTAGAAGCTTTTTTTAAAAGTTTACTTTTTTTCTTTTCTGAATTCTCTAATAATGACTCCCAATAAGAACATCCAGCAAATAACCATTTATTATGGCTTTGTACAATTTTATTACATTCATTGAAATAATTTTTTGCTTTTTTAAAGCGGCCTAATCTATAAGAATTAATTCCAGCTCTAAAATAAATATTAGGGTTTGGTGAGCTCAATGAATTTACGTACATATCAAATAATTTCATTGATGTATGAATATCTCCTTTAAAAAAGACTTTTTTAATTTCTTCATTAATAATATTTATTAGATAATTTGCATCATCATTTACATTGCTATTGATAATATTGATCAGCCTATCATGTTTCTCTTCACTCATTAAATTAGAAACTTTATTTTTAATGTTTTTACTATGTTTATTTTTTATTGGAAGGCTATAACCCCTTATATAATTATCTTCTCCATAACCCCTTAAATAATTTTCAAATAAAGGCTTTTGATATAACTTTTTTTTGTTTTTATCAGGTAATCTTTTGATCAATAAATAATAAATTCTTTTTCTCAATACAGGCGGATAATCAGTATTTATTTTAAACCAATTAGAAAGTTCTTTGTAGGATGCTTTATACTTATTAGGGTGCATTAATTTTTCATATTGAAAATGACCAACTAGTATAGGGTTTTCTACTTTTAATAATGCTCTATCTGCCATTTCCCATTGATATTTCTTTTGATATAACATTACATTCTTATAAATTTTTATATCACTATCACTAAGTATTTTAGAAAGAAAATAGCTGTTTTGGCTTTTTTCTATTACATTCGATTTTGAATTTAAAGCTATTAAGGATGCAAATAATATATATATAATTTTTAACATATTAGTATACTAAATGTAGTATTCAATTAAATTAGGATACTATATCAAGTATATGTGTCAATTTCTATCTTAATTTTTTTTAAATCTTCCCAAGCCTCTTTCTTTCTAGAAGGCTGTCTAAGCAAGAAAGCTGGATGAAAAATTGCTATTGATTTAAGGCTTTTTTTATCTTTTGTTTCTATATTTTTCCACTTTCCTCTTATTTGTGTTATTCCTGTTTGAATATTAAATATAGCACGTGCAGCTGTAGCTCCAACTAATACTAATATTTTTGGATTAATTAAATTGATGTGTTTTTTTACAAAAGGTAAGCACGCACTAATTTCTTCTTCAGTTGGCTTTCTATTGCCTGGAGGCCTCCAAAAAATTATATTTGTCAGATAAACATTTTCCCTATTTAATTGGATTGCGTGTAACATTTTATCTAATAATTTTCCTGCCTCTCCTTTGAAAGGCTTTCCCGTTTTATCTTCAATTTCTCCTGGAGCCTCACCAATAAACATAATATTAGCTTGAGGATTGCCGTCAGAAAAAACTATATTTTTTGCTGTTTTTTTTAATGGGCAATCACAATTTAATATAATTAATTTTTTAAGGTCTTCTAAGGTTATAACTGCTTTTAAATCATCAGATGATTTTTCTTCTTCAAGTTTAACAGGTAAGTTGTTATCTTGAATATCTAAAGAAGATGTATTTAATTCTTCTGGTACTTTACCAACTCTTGAGTCTAAAGTAGGTAAAGAATTAGTTACACCATTATTATAATACCATTGAAGTAATTCTTTATAAAGTAAAGCTTTATATATCAATTTTTTTAAAAAGCTGCATAAGGTATTGGTTTACCTCTGCTATCTTTTATAATCTTTCCATCTTCGGTTTGTGCAGCCATGAATTTACCTTGTCCAACCCAGTTTCCTACGTATAATACTGGTTTAATAGGCTTGCCATTATATGTTTTATCTTGTTGCTTTGCTCCTCTAGCATTAGGATTATTTTTATTAAGTGCCAATTTTACCTCTATTTAAATTTAAATAATTATATTAATGTGTATAATAATTTATTGTTATGAATAGTAAAGTTATTTTAAATAAAAATTTTTATAAAACCATATTTTTTTTTACTTTAGTTTTTTCTTTAGTAATAGCTAAAAAAATTTATGCCTCTGAACACCTTCCTTATCTAAGCTCATATTATGGGTCTTTACTTGCTGGTCAAATAGCAAAATATAATAATGAAAATAAAATAGCGTCTAAGTATTATAGATTTGCAAACCAAAAAAACCCTAAAAATAATGATATTTTAGAGTTATCTTTAATGTCATCTCTTTTATCTGGTGATATCAAGTTAGCCTTAAAAGATCTTGAAAAATATGATAATAACTCATCTACAGAGAGTTCTAAAATTAGTCAACTTTTAAAATTTATTAAATACATTAAAAATGAAAATTATAAAAAAGCGCTCATGCTATTAAATAAAAATGAAGAAATTATCATAACCACCAAAGTTCAACCTATCATAAAGGCATGGTTAGCTGATAGTTTTAGCAACGCTAAATCTGAAATTGATAAATTTGAGTACAAAAGTGATAGGTTAGTAATGAGCGATATATACTCTATTCACCTTGCATTAATAAATAATTTTTATAAGGATAAGGAAAATGCTATCAGTATTTTTGAAAAAACATTAAGTTCAGGAGTTGATAACCGCTTGAGGCATATGTTTTTTTATAAAAATCTAATTGATGATAAATTAGAAGAAAATAAAATAATAAAATCATTTATAAATAAAAATCCCTCTCACAGTTTTAATATTTATGTTAATAAAAAAGATCTAAATGACTTTAAAGTAAGTACCAGAAAAGATGGTATTTCTGAAAGTTTATTTAACATTGCTGAAGCACTATATAGTCAAAGAATGTATGATTTATCAATTGCTTATTGTTATCTGTCTTTGTATTTAAATAAAAATAACTTTATAAATTACTATTTACTTTCTCAAAATTTTATTATGCTTCAAAAAGCTGAGAGAGCAATAAGTGTATTACAAAATATCCCCTTAAATTCATACCTTGGATGGAATTCATTTCTTAAAATAGCTGATATTAATTTAAATTTAAATCATTATTCAAAAGCTGAGAATTTTATTTTACAACTAAAAAAATACTCTTCAAATAGGGTAGATATTCATTACAAATTAGGTGAAATTTATCACAATGAGAAAGATTATGATAAAGCTATCAAAGCATTTAATGAAGCCATCTCTTTACTGAAAATCTCTTCAAAAGAAAATTGGTATTTATATTATTCTAGAGGGATGTCTTATGAAAGATCTAACCAATGGGAAAAAGCTGAAAAAGATTTTTTGTACGCTCTTGAACTTTCACCTCGACAACCTCTAGTGTTAAATTATCTAGGATATACATGGATTGATTATGGTATAAACCTAAAAAAAGCAGAAAATTTTATAAGAGAAGCTATAAAATTAAGACCTAAGGACGGTTATTTCATTGATAGTCTAGGCTGGGCTTATTATAGACAAGGAAAGTACGATCTAGCTGTCCTAGAATTAGAAAAGGCTGTAGGATTAATACCTAATGATCCAGTTATAAATGATCATCTTGGTGATGCCCTATTTAGAGCTGGATATTATAATGAGGCTAAATATCAATGGAATAGAGCTCTTTTATATGAACCGGAGAAAGAACTTAAAGAAAATATAAAATTCAAATTAAAAAAAGGACTTTAATTTTTTGTATGCATTCTGATTATATTGAAGAATTCGCTTTTGCAAAGCTAAATTTAAGTTTTAAAGTTTTAAAAAAGTTACCAAATAATTTTCATCAAATAGAAAGTTATATAACTTTTCTGCCGAATATTTATGACCATTTAATTATAAAGAAAAGCTTGCAAAATAAAATTGTTATCAATGGCAAGTTTGCTAATCAATTAATGGCAAATGGAGGTGATACATTAATTAAAAAGTCTATAAAACTTTTATCTAATTTATTAAATCTAAAAGTATGCTTAGAAGTTAATTTAAAAAAAAATATTCCTCTTAAATCAGGGTTAGGTGGAGGGTCTGCAGATGCCGCAGCTATAATAAGAGCTATTATAAAACTTTATAAAATTAAAAATAATAAATTGATTATAAATAACCTATCAAAAATTGGCTCTGATGTTCCAGCATGTTTTTTGTCTAAAAATCTGAAAGTAAGTGGTACTGGAGAAATTTTACAGCCAATAAAATTATTAAATAAAAAACTATGGGCCTTATTAATAAAACCTAAAAGCAACTATTCAACAAAGAATATTTTTGAAAGTTTTAATAATTCTTATGCTAAAACAACTAAATTTGAACTCACCTTAAATAACCTAATTAATGATATGAATAAATATAATAACTCCTTAGAAAAAACAGTTTGCAGAATAGAAAAAAATGTTAAGAACTTACTGCACTATCTTTATAACTTTAACAGTTTAACACTGCCTCGTATTACAGGAAGTGGGAGTACAGTTTTTGTATTATTTAAAACTAAAGAAGATTTAAAGATTTATAAAAAAAAACTAAGTTTTAACAAAAAAGATTACTGGATTAAGTACTCACACTTAATATTATAGATTTTTATTTTTTGTTAATAAAAAGGTATTTGAAAGCAAACAATGTATTGTCATAGGGCCAACTCCCCCAGGTACGGGAGAAATGAATGAAACTTTTTTTATTACATCTTCATAATCTACATCACCAACAATTTTTCTTAATCCATTTTTATCCTCAATAACATTTATTCCTACATCTACTATTACTGCGTTTTTCCTAACCCATTCTTTTTTAACAAAATTAGGCTTTCCTATTGCTGCAATAATAATATCAGAGCTTAGACACAAGTCCTTTAAATTTTTTGATTTTGAATGAGCAAGTGTTACAGTGGCATTTTTATTTGTTAGTAAAAATGATAAAGGTTTTCCTACTATATTTGACCTTCCTAATATGATAACTTTTTTTCCTTCTAAGTCTAAAATACTTTCAAGCATTTTATAACATCCCAAAGGTGTACAAGGTATAACTTTAGGTCTTCCTAAGGCTAATAAGCCTATATTTTTTGAATTAAAGCCATCAACATCTTTCTCTATACTAATTCTGTCTATGACCTTATTACTATTAATATGATTCGGTAAAGGTAATTGTACTAAGATACTGTCTACCGCAATATTAGCATTGGCCTCATCAATAACCTTTAATAAATTATTTTCGCTTACATTTTTACTTAACCTAATAACAGTAGATTTAATACCTACCTCTGCTGCTTTTTTTTCCTTATTTTTAACATAAACCTGACTGGCGGGGTTTTCTCCCACTAAAATCACCAACAAGTGTGGTTTCTTTCCATATTCATTGCTATATGAAAGTATTTTTTTACTTAACTCATCATTAAGATTTTTAGCTAATAGTTTTCCATCTAATATTTTCATTTGCTGTATAAAAAAAATATTTTATAATCTTGCTCAATTCTTAAACAAATGCAATATTAATAATTATTGGGGGATAGTTTAATTGGTAGAACAGCGGGTTTTGATCCCGTCAGTCCAGGTTCGAGTCCCGGTCCCCCAGCCAGTTGAAATGTAAAATAGATGTTTAAGTTTTTTTTAATATTTAATTTTTTAATCTTAATTACTGATGCTCATGGGTCTGAGGAAAATGGTAAAAATTTTATTAGACAATTATCAAAATGGAATATTGATTTTTTGAAGCTAGATAACTTTAAAGCAGGCGCTGGATGCATGATACCAAGCAGCAAAGAATACAATGCCCTAGGATTAAGTTATAATTTAGCAGACATAGAGTATGCTAAGAAAATTGCTTTACAAGGATGTGAGCAAATGAAGAAAAAAAATAAGATCCCTAAAGAGTGCAAATGCGAAATTATATATGTAAATAATAATCTTGTAAAAAAGGAATAATTTATGAAAAAAGTTTATGATTTTGGGAATGATATATTAGATAATTATAAGAGTTTTAATATTGATGATGTAGAAGTTATTACTTCTGAAAATATTAGTCTTTCAGTAAAATCTAGACAGCAAAAACTAGAAAATATTGAAAGATCAGAAAGTTTTAATATAGGTATTAATATTTACAAAGATAGAAAAAAAGCTACAATTTCATCTAATAATATAGATAGTACTGATGCTAAAGAATATTTAGAAAAGGGTAGCGCAATGGTAAGATCTATGCCAATAGATGAATATAGCGGTTTAGCTGATAAAAAAGATTATGCTTTTGAAATAGAGGATTTAGAGTTAGAAGATACAACACAACTAAGTGAAAAACAGCTTTTGGATCAAGCATTGTTAGCTGAAGATGCTATGCTAAAAAATAAAAAGATAACTAACTCAGAGGGTGCTACAAGAAGTTTTTCTAAAAACACGTATAATATAATTAACTCTAGAGGTTTTAATGCAAAATATAGTAAAACCTTTCATTCAATTTCATCAATAGCTATTGCAGGATCAGATACTAATATGCAAAGGGATTATGAATATTCTGCTGCAACACATGCCAGTGATTTGCTATTAGCAGAAACAGTAGGTTCTCAAGCTGCCAAGAGGGCTGCTTCAAGGCTTAATTCGAAGAAAATAAAAAGCTGTACCTTAGATGTCATTTTTGAACCCAGAGTTGCCAAAAGTATTTTGTCATCATTCTGCTCTTGTGCTTCAGGGACATCTATTGCTAGGGGAACAAGTTTTTTAAACAATCAATTAAATACTTTAATATTTAAAAAGAATATTAATATATCTAACAACCCTAAACTAAAAAGAGGAATAGGTTCTGCTCCATATGATTCTAGTGGTATAAAAACAGAAAATATTTCTATTATTCAAGATGGAATATTTAAAAATTATTTTCTTAATATTAGAAGTGCTAGACAACTTAAAATGGCTATTAACGGTAACTCATCCCCATCAAATTTGATATTAAATAAGGGTGATCAAGATATAGAAACTATAACTAAGAACATCAAAAATGGTTTTTTAGTTACTGAAATGTTAGGAATGAGTTTTAATCCAATTAATGGAGACTATAGTAGAGGGGCTACTGGATTTAAAATTGAAAATGGTGAAATTACCTATCCTGTAAGTGAAGTTACTATTGCAGGAAATCTAGCAGAAATGCTTAAGAATTTAATTCCAGCCAACGACTTAAAAATTAGTGATAATATAAATAGTCCTTCAATTTTAATAGAAGGTATGACGTTAGCAGGTCTATAAGTAATGGCAATAAAAGTTTATAATGTTTTACTTTATCTATTCCTTCCAATTATAATTTTTTTTTTTTTTTTAAGAGTTCTACTAGGAAAAGAAGACAAGAATAGATTTTTAGAGAAGCTTTGCTTTATTACAAAAGCAAGACCTGCAGGTAAGTTAGTATGGATACATGCCTGTAGTGTTGGAGAAATTAAATCTTCTTATAAAATTATAAAAAGTTTTATTAAAGATGGTTATCAAGTGCTTGTGACTACTAACACTTATTTATCGTCCTTAGACGTAGAAAATAAATTTTCTAATAGTGTTATACACCAATATCTTCCTCTGGATGTAAAATTTTTCATTAAAAAATTTTTAAAATACTGGAAACCAACAAAAGTAATCTTAGTTGAGTCAGAAATATGGCCTAATGTTATTTACCTTTCAAGTAAATTAGATATTCCTTTATTTTTAATTCAAGCACGTTTTTCTGATAATAGCCTTAAAAAATGGTCTATATTTGGTAGCTTTTTTAAACATTTATTAGAAAAATTTTCACTAATTATCCCTCAGTCATTTTTAGATAAAAAAAAATTGGAAAGTTATACTAATAACGAAATGCATATAGTGGCTAATCTAAAATTTAGCTCAGATATTCAAAAATTCTCTACCAAGGAAAAAAATAATTTACAAAGGTATCTGTCAAAAAGAATTATTATATCTGCCATAAGCACACATAAAGGAGAAGAAGAAATTATCATTAACCAAATAGGAAGTTTAATATCTAAAAAAAATATTTTACTCATAATTCAACCTAGACACCCTGATAGAAGTAATAAAATAATTTCACTACTTAAAAAGCAAAATTTAATATTTAAACAAAGGTCAAAAAAAGAAGTTCCAAACAATAATACTAAAGTTTTTCTATTTGATACATTTGGAGAAACTGGATTATTGATGTCAATTTCAAATATAATAATACTAGGAGGAACTTTAGTATCAATAGGAGGACATAATCCAATAGAAGCCGCTCAATTCGGAAAATGTATTGTCGTAGGACCATACGTTAATAAAATAGAGGAAATAATTAACGACTTTCTAAAGCATAAAGCAATAAAAAAAATTAAAAAAAATGAACAACTAAATCATTTATTAGAAAAGTTAATATATAACAAAAAGCAACTTAAAACCTTGAGCCTTAATGCAGAACAACTTACAAAAAAATATTTAAATACCACATCATTTATTTATAGAAAAATTGAAAGTTTTAAATGAGAACACCTACACATTGGTATAAGGAACATTCTTTACTCTCTTCATTACTTCAGCCTTTGTCATATTTATGGATAATATTATCTTATTTAAGAAAAGCCTTAAAAAAAAAGTATCATTTTAATACTCCTATAATTTGTGTAGGAAATGTAATTGCTGGAGGAGGAGGAAAAACTCCTTTAGTTATAGAAATTTGTAAATATTATAAAAAAAATAAAACTAATATTCACATAATTTACAAAGCATATAAATCTAAAGTTAAAGATAAAGTAATTAATGTTAATAGTCTTCAGGATAATGAGTATATAGATGATGAAGCTATTTTGATTTCTAAATATGCTGAAACATGGGTTTGCAAAAAAAGGAAATATGGTATTCAGGCCGCAATAAAATCAGGTGCTGAATTAATAGTATTAGATGATGGGTTGCAAGATACGAGTATAGTTAAAAATGTAAATATTCTTGTTTCTAATAAAAATCAAGGAAATGGAAATAATAAAATTATTCCTGCTGGTCCACTGAGAGAGACAATAAGTTCTGCTACTAAGAAAAGTAGTTGCATATTTTTTTATGGTAAAAAAGATAAATTTATTAAGTATTTTGATAATTATAAGAAAGATATTTTTTTTGGTAAAATGTTTATAGATTTCAAAGAAATAGTTAAAATCAGAAGAAAAAAAGTTATTGCCTTTGCTGGAATAGCACATCCTAAAAACTTTTTTAAACTATTAAATAATCAAAATTTAAATTTAGTTGATACAATATCTTTTCCTGATCATTACCAGTATAAAAAAAATGATATTAAAAAGATATTATTATTGTGCAAAAAGAATTCTGCTATTCCAGTTACAACCTACAAAGATTATGTTAAGATCCCTGATGATTTAAAAAAAGACTTTTCAGTAATAGATATATATATAAAATTTGATAAAGAAAAATTTTTTAGTTTTATAAATAAAAAAATAAAATTCAATGCTTAAAATATTAATAGATTTTTTCATAGGAACTGCCTTATTTATTATTTTTTTAATATTAAAAGTACTTGGGAAAAGAATATCTTCTAATTTATGTGCCATTATATTTTCTACCTTTGGGGCTTTAACAAAGTTTGAAAACATAGCAAAAAAAAATATTCTATTTGTATGGCCTACAAAGAAAGAAACTGAAGTAAAAAAAATTACAAATAAAATGTGGAAAAATATAGGTAGAAATTTTGGAGAACTAATACATTTAAAAAATTATAAACCCCTAAATTGTTCACAAACAAAAATAGTTGATTTAAAAAAAATTGAACAATTGATCTCTTTTAATAAAAAAAAAAAACGAGGAATAGTTTTTTTTTCTGCTCACTATGGAAATTGGGAGTTAGGGCCTATCATTATTAAAAGTCTAGGCTTAGATCCATTATGTGTATATAGAAAGTCAAATAATAAATTTGTCGAACTCTTGATTCAAAATATTAGAGAAAAAAATGCAACATATACTCCAAAAGGTGATATTGGAGCAAAAAGATCTTATTTATGGTTAAGAAAGGGGAAAAGCCTAGCTTTATTAATGGATCAAAAATTAAATGAAGGTCTATCTATAGACTTCCTTGGAAAGCCTGCTAACACTGCTAGTTTTATTGCAGACATTGCAATAAGAATGAATCTTGATATTGTTCCAATAAAATTTTCTAGAGATATAAATAATCATAATATCATAACTTTTTATAAAAAAATTAATATGCCTAAAAATAAGCTAAGCAAAAATAAAAAAATAAGCTTTATACTGAAGCAAGTTAATAATATTATGAGTCAATGGATCAAAGATCAGCCAGAAAATTGGCTATGGATCCATAGAAGATGGCAAAAAGATTTATATGTATGATTATTATTTATTTTTTATTAAGAGCTGAGGATCTATTCTAGTGCCATTTATTTCCATTCTCCAATCTAAATGAGGACCAGTAGATCTACCAGTAGACCCGACTCTTCCAATTTCCTGTCCTAAATGTACTTTTTCACCAACCTTGACAAAAATTTCTGATAAATGTAAGAGTGAAGAAGTTAAGCCTAAACCGTGAGATATTATTATTGTGCCACCAGAAAAGTAGAGATCATCCTCAGTAAGAACAACTACACCGTCACTTGGTGATACCACTATTGTTCCTTTTTTATTTGCTATATCAATACCATAATGAGGTCTTTTTGGTACTCCATTAAGAATTCTTTGGCTTCCATAAACGCCTGTTATAATACCTTCCACAGGCATAATAAAGCCTGCTTTATAATATGAAAAATTAAAAAATATTTTTTTAGATTTTTTAATTAAGGCTATTTCTCTTTTTATTCTGTCATAGTAACTTTTTGGAGGAGTTACTTTATTTTTATCTAAATTATCAATTTTTTGTATTTTATAGTTTCTTTCACTAATATTAATTTTTTTCGTTAAAATTTTTCCTGAATCATAAACAATTTTAACAATTGATAGATTTTTATGCTTTCGTTTGAATCCTAATAAAAAGTTTCCATAATCATCTACAGGAATTACCTTATCATCAAAAAAAACTTTTCCATCTTGCTCTAGTTTTCCAAAAACTAATCCCCCCTGAATAAAATTACCTTCTAAGTCTAATGCATTTGCGCCTGAACATAATAAAAAAAATAAAAAAATAAAAATTTTATATAAATTATTTTTCTTCATAGCTATTTATTTTAGCTTTAGCTTTACCATCTACAAATTTCAAGATCACATCTTTATACTTTTTCAAAGTGCTTATATTTTTAATTAATTTATTATCCGTACTTTTTATAACAATAAAGCCTTTTTCCAACCACCTTTCATAAGAACAGGAGTGTAATATACTAACTTTACTTTTCATTAAATCTGATTTTTTTTTTACTAATGTATTAAAACTTTTCTTAAAAAAATTAAATTGACTTAATAAATTGGAATTATAGTCCTTTATTTTTTTATCTTGTTTGATTAAGCTCAAACCCTTAATTAAACTTTCTATTCTTTTAATATAATTATGAATAGTACTTCTTATTTTTTCATATTCAGAATTTAATTTTCCTTCTAAACCCGATAAAAATAAATATGGATCTACAATTTTTGCATCATAAGTGTCTAATTTATACGTTTTTAGATTAATAAGGTTTTCTATATAATTTTTCTTATTTTCTGATAGAAGTTCTAATTTTTCCAGCAGTTCTTTTTTTTCTGGCACTACTGCATCAGCAGCAGCTGTAGGAGTTGAAGCTCTGTAGTCAGACACAAAGTCTGAAATAGAAAAATCAGTTTCATGTCCAACAGCAGATATTATTGGAATATCTGAATTAAAAATTGCGTGCGCAATCTTCTCACTATTAAAGCTCATTAAATCCTCTAAGCTTCCTCCTCCCCTTGCTAAAATAATAACATCTGGCTTTTTTTTATAACTATTGAAACCTAAAATAGCACCTTCAATTTCTTGTTCTGCATTATTTCCCTGAACAGCTACAGGCCACAATAAGATATTACTAGGAAACCTTTCCTTAATTCTTTTTTTAATATCTTCAATCACAGCACCAGTAGAGGATGTAATAATTCCTATAATATTTGGAATATAAGGTAACTTTTTTTTATTTTTTTCATCAAAATAACCCAGCTTCTGCAATTTTTTTTTTCTTTGCTCTATTAGCTGTAATAATGCCCCTTCACCTGCAAAAGATATATTTTCTATTATGAAATTATAGTTAGATCTAGGCATGTAAGTACTTATTTTACCTAAAGCTACAACCTCCAACCCTTCTTCAGGCTTTATTTCCAAAAAACTTGCTCTACCTCTCCATATTATAGAAGCTAAATTGGCTTGTTCATCTTTAAGGTTAAAATAAAAGTGTCCTGAGTTTGCTCTTGTTAAACCTGAAATCTCTCCTTTTATTTTCACTCTATTAAACTGATTTTCTAAACTATGCTTAATGTTAGAAGAAATCTCTGAAACACTATATTCTGGGATATTTGACATAATTGAAGTTAACTGTAATTATTAGTTTATCATAAATTGGAGAAATTAGAAAATATGAATGTACTCGTTTTAGGAAAAGGTGGAAGAGAGCATTCATTATGCTATAATCTAAAAAAGTCTAAAAAAATTTCTAATTTATGGTGTATGCCTGGTAATGCTGGAATTAATAGAATTGCTAAATTTTCAAACTTAAATACAGATGATAATCAGAGTATACTAGACTTTTGTATCAAAAAAAAAATAAACTTAGTAATACCTGGATCAGAAGAATTTTTAGCAAAGGGAGTAGGCGACTATCTTAGGCTTAATGGCATAAAAGTTTTTGGGCCTTCAAAAAAAAGTGCTCTTTTAGAGTCATCAAAAATTTTTACAAAACAAATTTGCAAACTAGGAAACATCAATACTGCTAAATGGGAAGTTTTTAAAAATTCAAAAATAGCTCTGAAAAAAATTAGAAATTTAAATTTTCCTATTGTGATAAAACTAGATAAGCTTGCTGCAGGCAAAGGAGTATTAGTTGCAAAAAGCTTTGAAGATGCTAAAAGCTTTTTAAAAAAAGTAGAACAAGGTAAAATAGGGGATAGTAATTCAAAGATTATTGTAGAAAAAAAACTTACAGGTAAAGAAGCAAGCTTTTTTTATGTAGTTGATGGTAATTCCTCAAAATTCATAGGGAGCGCTCAAGATTATAAAAGAGTTGGCGAAAATAATACTGGGCTTAATACTGGTGGAATGGGATGTATATCTCCCTCATCATATGAAAATGAAAAAAATATCAAATTAATTAATAAAAAATTTATTGAACCAACAATAAAAGCTATGAATTTTTTAGGCTATCCTTTCAAGGGCATATTGTATGCTGGTCTCATGTTTACTAAGTCTGATGTCTTTTTAATAGAATATAATATTAGGTTAGGTGATCCTGAGTGTCAGGCGTTAATTGCTCGATTAGCTAGTAACTTTTTAGATATTTGTATTGCTACAGAAGAACAAAAGCTTAAAGATATACAAATAAAAATTAGTGCAAAAAAAAGTATCTGTATTGTGATGGCAAGTAAAGGATATCCTGAGAGTTATAAGTCAGGTTTTTCTATTAAAGGTATAGATAAAGTTAATGGTAATAATATGGTTTTTCACGCGGGTACTAAACTTAACAAAAATAAAGAGTTAGTTACTAATGGTGGTAGAGTTCTCAATATAATTTCAAAACAGCAAACAGTAGAAAAGGCTAAAGCAGAGGCTTACAAACTGATTACAAGTATTAAATGTTCTAATCTTTTTTACCGAAAAGATATAGGAGATTGATTTTATTTTCTTAAATTTTTAAAAAACTTCTTAAATAGCCCTGAAAACATTTCTTCTCCTATACCTCCATAAATATCGGGCTTAAACCCTTTAAAGTTTTCATGAAATATTTTTATTCCATTTTTTACTCCTAAATTATTATCATCATGTAAACCAAAATAAATTGAGCTAATAAGATATTTAGATATTGCATAACTACAAAAAATACAAGGCTCAAGAGAACTATATATTTTATAACCTTTTAAGTTATTGGTTTTTAATTTTTTTACTGCCTTTTTAATTGCTATATACTCAGCATGAGCTAAAGGATCATTATTTTTTATTACTAAATTATGTGCTTTTGAAATAATTTTGTTATCATTAAAGATTACTGCTCCAACTGGCACTTCATTTTTTTTTAGAGCTTTTTCTGACTCTAGGTATGCTACTTTTATTATTTGTGATAGTTTCAATATATTTAATTTTAATATTAAGATATTTTATGAAAAAAAAACCATTAATAGGATTAACATTAGATCTAGAAAATAATAAATCATATTCAAAGTTTCCTTGGTATGCCATACGCCAGAATTATTGTAGTGCTATATCTAATATGGGCGGCATACCAATACCATTAGTTTATGATATAAATTCTATAAATACAATAATAGAAAAATTAGATGGATTTATTATAACTGGAGGAGCCTTTGATATTAATCCCTCTTATTTTTCTGAAAAAACAAAATTTAAAACTGTTGTTACTAAAGAAGATAGAACTGAATATGAAATTAGATTATGTAATAAAGTATTAAAAAAAAATCTTCCGCTATTGGGAATATGTGGAGGACAACAACTGATAAATGTGATTTATGGTGGCAGTTTAATACAAGATATCAATAAAGAGGTTGATACCAGTATAAAACATGAACAACCTAACCCAAGAAATCAAACCAGTCATACTGTTAATATTAAGAAAAATACATTCCTGAGTAAAATAATTAAAAAAAGAAAAATAAATGTAAATAGTGCTCATCATCAAGCCGTAAAAAGGGTAGGTTCTGGATTAAATGTTAATGCTGTAGCTTCAGATGGTATAATTGAAGGTATAGAAGATAAAAATCTAAATTTTTGTATTGGTTTACAGTGGCACCCAGAGTTTTTAATAGAGCAAAGCGATAAACAAGTTTACAAAAAATTTCTAGAGGTTGCCAAAAATAATGTTAAAAGATAAGACAATTTTGGTAGCACTTAATAAACCAAAAGGATTTATTTGCACTCACAAAGATCAATTTAATAGGAAGAGAGCTATTGATCTTATACCGAAAAAAACCTTTCAAACCATTAAGGGAAAAATTCATTCAGTAGGAAGATTAGACTATAATTCTCAAGGACTTCTTTTGCTTACCAATAATACTAAAATTAAGCACTATTTAGAGTCTCCATCAAATAAAATTATTAGAATTTATAAAGTAAAAGTGCAAGGTATTATTGATTTACAAATAATTAAAAAAATAGAAAAAGGATTGATTATTAATAAACTAAAATACGGAGTTAAAAGCATTAAAATTATAAGTACTACTAGGTCTTATTCTTGGGTATTAATAAAACTTGACGAAGGTAAAAACAATCATATTCGTAAAATTTTTAAGAGACTAGGGTTTAGTGTAAATAAATTAATAAGGATACAATATGGTCCAATAAAATTATCATCATTAAAATCAGGTGATTTAAAATTAATTAGTCCTTTTAAGTTAAATTTAATTAATCTATGAAAATAACCACAGGCATATATAAATTTAAAAAAATACATACACTAAAAAGTCATAAACTTCGACCGACATCTAATAAAATTAGAAATGCTGTATTTAATATTTTAGTTAATAAATATATGATGAGTAGCTGGTCTACCAAGGTGCACTTATTGGATGCTTTTTCTGGGTCAGGTATTGTTGCTATTGAAGGTCTTTCTAGAAATATTAACAAGGCTACTTTGATTGAATCTGATAGTGCTATATTTGAAAATCTACAAAAAAATGTCGAGGAACTAAATATCAAAAAAAAAGTAAATCTAATTAATGATGATTTTTTTAATACAAGCCTCACTAAAAATGAATATTTTATAGTTTATTTGGACCCACCTTACTTAAAAAACTTTACAAATTTAGCTATAAAGAAAATACTAGATGAAAAAGCTTTAAAAAAAGGCGCAATAATCATAAGTGAAACAAATAAAAATTATAAATATGATAAATATTTAAATCAATATATATCAACACAAAAAAAATATGGGAACACTCTAATTACCTTCCTTAAATTTCTCTAAGTTCTACCAAATAACGCTTCAACATCTTTTAATCTTAGTTCTACAAATGTTGGTCTTCCATGATTACATTGCGAAGAATTAGGGGTCTTTTCCATTAACCTTAATATTGAATTCATTTCCTCAATATTTAGTTTTTTTCCGGCCCTAACGCTATTATGGCATGCAATACTAGACAAAATCCTTTCTATACCTGAGTCTTCTGGATTAATCTCACCCAAAACATTAATTTGTTCTTTTAAATCTTGAAATAAGCTATCTATGTTTATTTTACCTAAAATAGCTGGAATTTCTCTTACTATTATTGAATTTTCACCATAATCATCAAATTCAAACCCTAATTCACTTATAGCTTTTTTGTTTTTAAGTAATAAGTGCTTACCTTCATCTATATTAACTATTTCTGGGAGAAGCAAAACTTGTTTTAAAATTTTTCTTTTTTTATAGTTTTTCTTTAAATTTTCTAAAACTATTCTTTCATGTGCAGCATGTTGATCTATAAGTATCAAACTATCATTAGTTTGAGACACTATAAACATATTATTAATTTGAGCTTTAGCATACCCTAGCTGGTTTGTATAAGTTATTATTTTATTAACTTTATTTTCAGCGTTATTATTATCTTTTTGTATCTTCTCATATTGAAATAGGTTTTCTTTTTTATTTATTAGTTTTTCATTGAAGTTTGCTTGTATATTTGTTTTCATTTTACTTATTAAATATTTTTCTGCTTCTACAGAAAACTTTAACCCAGTCTCTTGTAACTTATTTCTAATAATTTTTATTATGGAAGAATTAATAATATTTCTATTTAGAATTCTAACTTCAGATTTTGTAGGATGTACATTAATATCTAGATTAGTAGAGTCAATATTTAAATATAAAAGAACTACTGGAAATCTATTACCAGCCAATAAGCCTGAGTAAGCAGCTTTAAAAACACCTAACAGTAATTTATCTTTTATAATTCTGCCATTAATAATAATAGTTGTTAAGTTCCAATTAGATTTATTAAAAGTTGGAATACTAACAAACATTTTGATATTAAAACTTTCAAACTTTTTTTCTATATAAAGAGAACTTTTATAAAAATCTTTTCCATATATTTCTAGTACTCTTTTTTTTAATTTTTCATTATTTATTGTGCTTACAAGCTCAAGTTTAACTTTTTTATTTTCTACTAGAATAAATGAAACATGAGGATATGCTAAAGAAATTTTTTTAATGAAATTTCTTATTGCAAGACTTTCAGAGTTTTCTGATTTTAAAAACTTTTTCCTTACTGGAAGGTTTCTAAATATATTTTCTACTTTAATAAGTGTACCTACATTTCCTTTTGACGGCTTTATACTAAATAATTTGCCAAATATAACTTTTAACTCATAGGCCTCAGTAGAATCTTTGGTTCTACTAATCATAGTAAACTCTGAGGCATTGCTAATAGAGTGCAAAGCTTCTCCTCTAAAACCTAAGGTTATAATATTAGTAAGAGTGCACATATTCAATTTTGACGTTGTATGTCTACCTACAGATGTTTCTAAATACTTTTTATTAATACCTATACCATTATCTGATACTACTATTTTAGATATACCACCTTCCTCTATACTGACTGTTATTTTACTTGCTCTCGCGTCAATAGAGTTTTCTATTAATTCCTTTACTACAGCAACAGGCCTTTCAATAACCTCTCCAGCAGCTATTTCATTTATAATCTCAGGTGGTAATAAATTTATTTCTTGCATTATGCTTTAAATTTTTTTTAACTCTAAATTTTACCTTTTCTACTGCAGGTTGATCAAATGGATTAATTCCTATTAACTTCCCTATTAAAGATACTTCTAACATAAACAAAGTCATGAGCTTTATTACTGATTCTTCTTTATTATCTTCTATGTATATTATTCTTATATATGCTCCTGCCTTCCTTAATTCGGCTGCGGTTGACTCTGCCATAATGTTTAGCAAATCACCCATTTTTTTATTATTCAAATAAGTTGGTAATATGTTTTTCTTATTTTTTACTTTAAAGTCATGGGTTCTTTTTTTTGGAATGACTATAGTAAAAATTAAGTTCTTTGGCCCATCTAACCACATTTGTAATTGACTATGTTGGTCTACTGCTCCTAATGCTGAGATAAGATGTAATCCTAGACCATTTTTGCCTAAGGATTCATTCCATAACTGTTTATACCAATTACCAACATTCATAAGATTATCCGAATAAACTAAAAATATATGACCTGTGATTTCTTTTTTTCTAATTATTTGTGATACAACTGTAATAAAAATACTGTTAACATTATTTTTACTTAATAAATCTTTTCTAAAACTTTTATCCACTAACTTTTTTAATTTAATACTATTTATTCCTGCCAAATACATAGGTAGTAATCCTGTTAAGGAAAAACATGAAAATCTTCCTCCTATAGTTTCATCATGGTCTAAGACATCTATATTGTATTTATTAGCTATATTTCTTAATGTAGAATTTTTTTTATCAGAAATAATTAACGTTTTATTTATTAAATCAAAGTTACTCTTGAAGTTATTCATAAGTATATCAAATAAGCATAGTACTTCCAAAGTTTCACCTGATTTGCTAATTATTAATAGCCCTAAATTATTTTTTTTATTGTTTTTAAAAAAATTTTTTAATGTTAATGGGTCAAGATTTTCAATAAAATTTATTTTTTTTTCACCAAATAAACTAATTATAGCTTTAGCTCCTAAGCTAGAGCCTCCTGTTCCTATTAACAAAAAACTATCTATTTTATTGAATTTTTTTTTATATTTTTTTAGATTACTAAAAATTTCTTTATTATTATTTGATCTTAAAAAGCTAAACTCATTGGTACTTTTATTAATACCTTTCTTTATTTTTAATAATTTATTATTTAAGTCGCTTAAGGTTTTATTATTTGTTAATTTTTTCCATCCATTTAATTTAATTAACATAATTCAGTTTTACTAGCTAATTTAGTATAGTGGATTTCGTATTTAATATTTTCTTTAAAATTCTTTTTTCCTTTAATATTTTTTTCATTTTATCATCCTCTACTTCATCCTTCTTATTGACTTTGTTATTTAGGATATCATCAACGCTAAGTTCGGCATCTTCTGAGCTTAAGTTATTTGTTTCTTTTTTTAATTTAGGTGGCCTTAATAACATGTCAGGTGGCATTTCCAAAGGTGCTTTTCTTGAAACAGCAAACTGATTATTTTTTTTTTTTGTAATTCCAATTTTTTGAAGATTTTCGTTAGAACAAGAAATAAGTAACAGTGTTAAAATAGCACATAAGAAAAGGTATAAATAATTAAATTTCATTTTTTGTATTAAAAATATTATCAAACAACAAAAGAATTACTCCTACAGTTATGAAAATATCAGCAAAATTAAAAGCTGGCCAATGAACATTATATATAAAAAAATCAATAAAGTCTATTACTCCTCCAAAATAAACTCTATCTATAGCATTCCCTAAGGCACCAGAAGATATTAAACCTAAACTACTTCTAAACACTTTTGTGTCAGAAAAAATTGCTAACAAAATTAAAAAACTTCCTATCACTATTGAAAATATTGAGAAAAAATACCTTCCTAAAATACCCCACTCACTGAACATACCAAAACTTACGCCTGTATTTCTTACAAATACAATATTTAAAAAAGATAATAATTGCATGTCTTCAAATCTATTATTTAGCATTATTTTAGAAATAAAAATCTTCGTACATTGGTCAATTAAGACTAAAAAAATAATTGCCAAAAGCGTTTCTATAACCCTAACTAAATTCAGTGACTTCCACATACTTTTTTTAATTTTTATTTATTACAAGCAAACATCTTTCACATAAACCTTTGTTAGCGCTTACTTCTTTTTTATATTGCCAACACCTCAAGCATTTTTCATATTTTGTTTTGTAAACAAAAACTTCTACATTTTTTTCTTTATTAGAAAACGTAGAAATAAAATTATTTTCTATATTTTCTTTATTATCTGATAGAACAAACGAAGAAATTATACATACATTATGCATTTCAATATTCTTAATGGACTCTAAAATACTTTTCTCTTTTGTTATTAACACTACATTAGCTTCTAAACTTGATCCTAGTTTTTTTTCATTTCTGGCTATTTCTATAGCTGTATTAATTGTTTTTCTTATTTTTTTAATATTTTCCCATTTTTCTAACAGGTCAATATTATTCCAAATATTGTCAGGGTTTTTAAAAACTTTTAAGTGCACACTTTCTAGATTCTCTGTCTTAAATTTTTGCCAAACCTCTTCCATTGTATGACATAATACTGGAGCATACCATGTAGTTAGCTTTTCTAAAATTTGAAATAAAACTTTTATTTTATTTGTTCTAATATTATCTTCTATGTCATTACAATACAAAATATCTTTGCTTATATCAAAATAAAAAGAAGATAAATCAACTGAACAAAATTCAAATAATGCTTTATAAAAGATATGAAAAGCATACTCATTTAAAGATTTTTTTCTAACATTTTCAAGTTCATAAAGCCTAGCCAATATAAACTTATCAATTTCTTCTAACTCAGAATAATTAAATGAAAAATCAATTTCTGTGCTGCCTAGGTTACCTAAAATGAACCTAAAAGTATTTCTTATTCTTCTATAGTTATCATTTAAATTTAATAAAACTTCATCACCTATCTTCATGTCATCTGAATAATCAGTTGTTGCAGCCCATAACCTTAAAACATCTGCTCCTGATTTTTTTATTATGTCCTCTGGATTTATAACATTACCTAAGCTCTTAGACATTTTTCTACCTTTTCCATCTAGAACAAAACCATGAGTTATAACACTTTTATAAGGAGCTCTACCCCTTGTTCCACATGCAGCTAAAAGAGAAGATTGAAAAAAACCTCTATGCTGATCTGTTCCTTCTAAATATAAGTCTGCCGGCCAGCTAAGATTATTATTTTCTAATACAAAAGCATGAGAGGTGCCTGAGTCAAACCATACATCTAGTATATCTTTAACTGCATAATAATCATCAGGGTTATAATCCTTTTCTAAATATTTTAATGGATTCTCTGACAACCAAACATCAGACCCCTTTCTTTTTACATCTTCTATTATTCTTTCCATAACCTTTTCATCTTTTAAAGGCTCTCCTGTATTTTTGTTTATAAAAATCGTCAATGGTACTCCCCATGCCCTTTGTCTTGATACACACCAATCTGGTCTATTCTCAACCATACTTTGTATTCTATTTTTAGAGGATTTAGGAATCCAAGTAGTATCCTCAATACCCTGTATAGCCTTATCTTTTAAATTATTTGATTTCATACTAATAAACCATTGTGGAGTGGTTCTATAAATAATAGGCTTTTTTGACCTCCATGAGTGAGGATAAGAGTGTCTGTATTCTCTTGATCCCAAAAGTTTGTTTTGTTCCTCTAGATTTTCTATAACACTTAAGTGTGCTTTAAAAACATGAATTCCTGCAAATACAGGAGTATTGTCTCTGTAACAGCCATCATCTTTAACAATATCTTTTATCACGATATTATTATCTAAGGCTAAATAATAGTCATCCTCTCCATAACATGGAGCTATATGAACAAAGCCTGTACCTTCACTATCTTCTACAAATGTCGCTTTTAGAAGAGGTACATCATAATCAAATCCAATTTTTGAAAAAGGATGATAGCATATTGTATTATTTAATTCTTCTCCTTTTATTTCCTTAACTAGCTCAAACTTATTTATATTACATTTTTCACATACTTCTTCTAATAAAGATTTTGCAACTAAATATTTATTATCCTTAATAAGATTATTTTTACTTTCTTGAACTTTAAATATGCAGTAATCAACAGAATCTCTGAATGCTATTGCCCTATTTCCTGGGATTGTCCATGGTGTAGTGGTCCATATAACTACAGAGGTATTTTCTAGTAATTTATTTGGGCTATTTTTTACTTTAAAGGCTACATAAATGGAGGTCGAATCAATATCATGATACTCTATTTCTGCTTCTGCTAATGCAGTTTTTTCTATAGGTGACCACATTACTGGTTTTGAACCTTGATATAAAGAACCATTTAGAAAAAATTTACTAAATTCTCTTAATATAATTGCTTCTGACTCGTAAGCCATTGTAGTATATGGTTTATCCCAATCTGCTAATACGAACAATCTAATAAAAGAGCTTTTCTGTTCTTCAATCCACTTTTGAGCAAACTCTCTACATTCATTTCTAAAATCTTTGATATCAATATCTTCTTTTTTTTTTCCTTTTTTTCTATACTGTTTTTCTATTTGCCACTCTATTGGTAAACCGTGACAATCCCAGCCTGGAACATATAAAGCATTATAGCCTTCAAATTGCATTGTTCTATTTATAATATCTTTTAATATTTTATTGGCAGCGGTACCTATATGAATAGGTCCATTTGCATAAGGAGGACCATCATGGAGAATAAACTTTTCTCTATTTTTTGATTTTTCTCTAAGTTTTTTCCATAATTCTATATTATTCCAAAACTCCATCATTTTAACCTCTTCAGTTGGAAGTTTCCCTCTCATACCAAAATCAGTTTTAGGAAGTAGCATAGTTAAATTATATTTGTTATTATCACTCATTTTTACATTAATTATTATCTAAAATTTCTGCTTTAGTTAGTATTTCTCTTATATGCTCACAATCTTTTTTCATTCTAACTATTAAATCATTATCACTATTAAATTTTTCTTCATTTCTGATTTTTTCAACAAATGATACTTTAATTCTTTTTCTATATAAATTACCAGAGTAATTAAAAATATATACTTCTAAAATTTCTTCTTTTCCATCATAGTGAGGTCTTATCCCACTTGATGCCGCGCTCATTCTCCATTTTGTTTCTCCTTCTATCTGCGTCCAGCATGCATAAATTCCTCTTTGTGGAGATATTTGATGCATATATTTAAGATTAGCTGTTGGAAAACCTAAAGTCCTTCCAAGAGCATTCCCTCTAATTACCTTACCTTGAACTTGCCAGTTATATCCTAAAAAACTATTTGCCTTTCTGAGATTACCATCTTTAACTAAGTCTCTTATTAATGATGATGAGTAAATATTATTTTTGTTATCTGATTTTTTTTTAATTTCTTCAATGTTGAAAGCACCTTTTTCTTCATATTTTTTTAATAAATTGATATTTCCTTCTCTGTTATAACCAAATCTAAAGTCTTCTCCTACCACTATATTTTTAACATTTAACATATTTATTAAATATTTTACTATAAATTGTTCAGCTGATGTTTCGCTAAATTTTTTAGAAAAACTTAATAAAAATAAAGCATCTAAACCTAATAACTTCAACTTTTCATATTTAGTTCTAAATCTAACTAAATTTTTTTTCCATTTATTAGGTGCCATTATTTTAATAGGATGAGGTGTAAATGATAAGACTGCTACCTTAGAATTATCAGTTTTTTTATATCTTAGAAGAGCATCTAATAGATATTTATGTCCTTTATGTATGCCATCAAAATTACCTACAGCTATACTATAATTTTGTCTTTTAATATTCTCAAAATTATTTCTTTTTACAATCATAATTAAAATTAATAATTTATATTACTTTCCATTTTACTTTTTTATTATCTTCATCAACAACTACTCCTTTATCCTTCAAACTTAATAAATTTGCCAGTATTGATTTTTCTGCGGCTGGCCAAAGTCTCTTATCAGTAGTTTTATAGAATTTACTAACCATTTCTTTTATAGTTAAATTATTTTTAGATAACTCATTAATAATTTGAGTTTGTCTCATTAATCTATGGGCTATTAATGCATTTACAAATTGTCGTGGCTTAGTGATGGGACCTCCATGAGTAGGATAAAATATTTTATATTTATAATTTAATACTTTCTTCAAGCTTTCGATATAAGAAGTCATATTTCCATCAGGAGGCACTATAACAGTTGTAGACCAACCCATAATGTGATCGCCAGTAAATAAGGTTAACTGTTCTTCCAAACCATAACACATGTGGTTAGATGTGTGTCCTGGCGTATGTATAGCCCTAATAGTCCATCCATTACCATTTACTAATTCTCCATCATTTAAATAGATATCTGGTTTAAAAGTTAAATCATGCCCTTCTTCAAAGTTAGTATCAAACTTTTTTCTTTTGTATGGACCATATCCATATGACGTACAATCAATATTTTCTTTAATTACTCTGGCTGCAGGAGAATGATCCGCATGTGTATGCGTTATGAAAAGACTTACTTTTTTTGCGCTTTTTAATAACTTTAACAAATTAAATATATGAGATTCTATTAAAGGACCAGGATCAATAACCGCTAAATCGTCATGACCAATGATATATGTTCCTGTTCCATAAAATGTAAATGGACTAGGATTTTTTGCTAATAATCTTTTTACATTACTATCTATTATTTCTGCAGTATTGTAATTAGCTTTAAAATTTTTATTATAATAGTTTTTCACTGCTAAATAATTTATTATTCAAGAAAATTTTTATATTTATTAATTACTTTAATTTAAATAATATTACTACAGTTTTATGGAAAAATTTAATTATAAACCTGCTAAACCAAAAGATGCTTCCACGTTAATTATAATAAGGAAAAATAAGCAAAAAACCTTTGTTTTAATGGGACAAAGACCAATGCAGTCTAGATTCATGCCTGGAGTTTATGTTTTTCCCGGCGGTGTAACAGAAAAAGAAGATTTGCAAGCATATAAATTTTTTAAGCTAAAACCTAATAAAAAAGTAAATAAAAAAGCAATGAAGTCTTACTCTAATTCACATTGCCAATCATTATTACTTACAGCTATTAGAGAAACTGCAGAAGAAACAGGGCTGTATTTAGCTAAAGCAGATAGAAGTCCATCAAAACCATTTATAAATAGTGAAAGTTCTTGGAATCATTTTACTGAAAAATCATATATTCCGAGCATACATAAACTACTCTTTTTTGGTAGAGCTATTACCCCCTCAAAGTTAAAAATAAGGTTTCATGCAAGGTTTTTTTTAGCTTTTTATGAAGACTTTATTGGTAATATGAAAGCTAATAGAGAATTGGAAAACCTTGATTGGATAACCCTCAAAGAAGCTAAAAATAAAAAAATTGCAGATGTAACAGAATTTATGTTAGATGAAATAATTAAATTAAATAATAATTATTCTAATTTATCTAATAAGAAATTTTTTCCTATGTTTACTTGGAGAAAAAATAAGCGCTGGATTAAATGGGATAAGATAATTAACTCATAAAGGTAAGCAACATGAAAACTTTTAAAGAGAAATTACATATAGGGCTTAATCAAGAAATTAAGATAAAAAATAGATTAATTAATAAAAAGTCTAGTTTTCAAAAAATAGAAATTTTTGATACTTTAACCTATGGGCGTGTCCTGGCCCTTGATGGTGTTATCCAAGTAACAGAAAAAGATGAGTATGCTTATTCTGAAATGCTAGTACATCCAGCTATGCAGGCTTTATCCAAAAAAGCAAAGAAAATATTAATAATTGGAGGAGGAGATGGTGCTGTTGCAGAGGAGGTACTAAAATATAATGATATAAGAAGTATTGATTTAGTAGATATTGATAAAGAAGTTGTAGATTTAAGTAAAAAATACTTTAAAAAAATTAATAAGAATTCACTGATTAGCAAAAAATTAAATTTATTTTATGAGGATGCTTTTAAGTTCATAGATAAAAATCAAAATTCTTATGATCTTATTATCGCAGATAGACCTGATCCCATAGGAGCCGGAAAAAGTTTATACAAATCCAATTTTTATAAAAAGATTAAGAATATAATGTCTGAAAGTAGTATAGCTGTATTCCAAAGTGGAGTACCCTTTTTACAAGAAAAAGAGCTTAAAGAAGTCATTAAAGATGTAAAAAAATATTTTAAATATTATGGTTCATATTTCACTGTTGTACCATCTTATATAGGAGGTTTTATGGCTTTAGTATGGGCATCAAATAATTACGATTTATTTAAAAAAAAGAAATTTTTTATAAATAAGAATATTAAAACAAAATATTTTAATAAAGAAATATTAAATGCTTCTTTTGCAGTTCCTAATTTTTTAAAAAAATAATTTAATTTATTTCAAAAATATTTCTTTTATTTTTTTTATTCCATTAAATCCTGATTGATAAGAAATAATATATGAACCTGCAGAAAATATTCTCAGCCTATCTCCTGCTTTAATGTTTTTAGGTAATGTATATAATTTTTTTTGATATAAAATATCGTGACTATCACAAGACGGACCAGCAATTATATATTTAACTTTTTTCGCTTTATTTTTTCTAGAAAACTCTATTTTATATTTTATTGCCTCTCCTTCAGTTTCAGCTAGTCCACTGTACCTTCCTACGTCGAGATATAGCCATCTTTTTCCTTCTTTTTCTTTAATTAAAATAACTTCACTCTCCAATACACCGGCACTCGCAACAAGAAATCTTCCTGGTTCTGCAATTATATTTTCAGGCATTACTTCGTTATAATATTTATTAATTTGATTGAGTATATTTTTTGCGTAATCCTTAATATCTATTTTTTTATTATCATAACTTTCTGGCATTCCACCACCTATATTTAGAAAACTCAACTTAAAATATTTTTTTTTAAACTTTTTATATATTTGTGACGACGTTTTAATTGCTTTCTCCCAAGTTTGTTTTGATAGTTGTTGTGAACCTACATGAAAAGATAAACCTACGGGATTCAAGCCAATTTCTTTTGCCTTAATTAATAAATACTCTAATTCTTTTGAAGAACAACCAAATTTTTTAGAGAGAGGCCACTCTGCTCCACCGTTATAAACCTCGAGCCTACAGAACACATTGGATCTAGGTGCAAACTCTCTAATTTTTAATAACTCTTCCTCACAGTCAAATGCAAATAGTTTTATTCCTAGCTTAAAAGCTTTTTTAATATCATCTGATTTTTTTATAGTGTTCCCAAAAGAAATTTTTCTAGCACTTATACCTAAATCGATACATATTTTTATTTCATTAATGCTTGCACAGTCAAAGTTAGAGCCAAGTTTATTTAGTAATGCTACTATTTTTACACTAGGGTTAGCTTTTACTGCATAATAAGGTTTAATAACTCCAAATAGCTTAATGAATTTAGAAAAGTTTTCTTTAACTTTCTCCAAATCATAAACTAGTCTGGGAGACGAGTTTCTATTGTTGTTTAGCCATTCAACACATTTTTTTGTCAATTTTGGTTATTCCCCTTTTTATAATTTCAATTTTTTTTCTTTTTGGCTTTAGTATTTTAACCAAAAATTCGCTAGCTAATTCAGGATAAGTATTACCACACATAAACATATCAATTGCCATATAATTTCTTTCTGGCCAAGTGTGCACGCTGATGTGTGACTCAGCTAAAACAGCTACTCCTGATATACCTTGTTCCTTGCCAAATCTATGCATATGCATATGCAATATATTTGCTTTAGATAAATTGGCCGCTTCTTTAATGATTTTTTTAAGGGATGCTATATTATTAGAAAAGCTACAATTCCATAAGTCTAAAATAATGTGAGTTCCAGCGAAAATAATATTCTTTTCAATTATAAAATAGTCTTCAGAAACTTTCTTTTCGTAATATTTTAAACTTTGATTACTTTTTAAAAAACTCATAAGACCCTCTCTTAAAAATTGGTAGGGCTGGAGAGACTCGAACTCTCAAGGATTTCTCCGGGGGATTTTGAATCCCCTGCGTCTACCAATTCCGCCACAGCCCCAAAAAAATATAAATGATAATTTTTAAACTTTTTTATATATTATTCAATATATTTTTTTCTGTATAAGTTTAGCTGCTTTTTAATTCCCTGTCTTAAGGTGATACTTTTCATTTTTAAGTGATGAATTTCTTTTGGTAAAGGATATTGAAAAATTTCTGATATCATATCACCTTCAGAGATTGCTTGCTTTACTGCATTATCTAAAAAATACAACCAATTTTTTGTATCATTTAGTTCCAGCATATTATTAATTATACTTCCGTGTCCAGGTATTAGATAATCCCATGACAAATTTAATTTATTGTTTATTACATTAATCCACATTGGAATATTTGCATCAGAAAATGCTGCAGCTCTTCCTATAAAAATTACATCTCCAGTAATATAAGTGTTTGTATTATAGTCATATGCTATTAGATCTCCTTTAGTATGTGCTATACCTAGATTTTTTATTAATACTCTTCTATTCCCTAAATTAACTTCTATACTGTCATCTAAAAAGTTTATTTTTTCATCGGAAATATCATCAAAGTTAATATTATTCTCATTAAAACCTAGATTTTTAATCAATAAGTTATTGATTAACGGACCTTCCTTTTTTAAATAAAAATATTCAGTTTTATCTATAAAAATAGTAACTTTCTTTTTAATATATACCTCTATTCCGTATGCGTGATCAAAGTGTCTATGAGAAATTACTAAATACTTAATTGGTTTTTTTGAATATTTTCTTAATTCCTTTATAAAACTTTTTGCAAATTGTTTAGAAGGTCCTGTATCATAAACCAGAATTGATTTGTTACCTATGATTGCTACCTTATTGGCTATTGCACCCTTATTTATTTCATTAGGTTCTTCATTTTCTCCATAATATAGCAAAATTCCTGGAAGAACCTCATTTAATAAAATTTGATTATTCTCAGCAATGTTATACTTTAGAAATAAAAAAAATAAAAAAAAAGAAATAATTATTAATTTTAGAAAATAATTTATCATGAAAAAATTCAAAAACCTTATTTTCAATATAATAGATAATACATTAAAATTATCAAAGAATAAAAACTCCGTAAAAATTCTAAGTTTATTTTCGTTTTTAGAGTCCATTATTTTTCCCATTCCACCAGATATTTTTTTAATTCCAATAGTTTTAGCAAAAAAAAATAGATGGTTTTTTATAAGTGTAGTTTGCACACTATTTTCTGTTTTAGGAGGTGTTATAGGGTATATGATAGGATATTTTTTTTGGGATTTAGCAGGTAATCATATAGTAAATTTTTATAGTGCTGAAAATGAAGTAAATCAATTAAAAGAATATTTTTCTAAATATGGTTTATTTATAATTTTACTAGCAGGTTTTACTCCTATACCTTATAAGATATTTACAATTGGAAGTGGTCTATTATCTTTTAATTTTTTTACTTTCATAATTTGCTCCATATTTGCTAGAGGTTTAAGGTTTATTTCACTTTCCTATTTAGTATACAAATATGGAGAAAAAAGTTTATCTTTTGTAGATAAATATTTTTATAAATTAACGTTATTTTTTGTATTAATATTGGCTTTAGTTTTTACAGTTTTCATGTATGGATAAGTTTTTAAAAGTAAACCTATTTAATAAAGTTTTAGCTATTATAGTTTTTGCTTCAGTACTTTTTTCGTTTTTCTTAGAGTTTTTTTTAAATCTAATTCCTTGTAAACTATGTTTATATCAGAGGTACCTATGGTTGTTTCTTCTATTAGCGTGTATCTTAAATATTAAAAAAAGTACTAAGAGTAAATATTTTGAAATAATTATAACTATCACTCTATGCGCTATAATTACTTTAAGTTTTTATCATAGTGGTATAGAGTTTGGATTTTTTAATAATATTATTTCATGTATTTCTCAAAATAACGAAACTGCTAACTCTATAGAAGAATTAGATTTTTTGATCAGAAATAAAAAAAATATGGATTGTGCTTTTCCGAAGTTTAAAATTTTTAATTTATCTCTATCAAATTTAAGTTTTTTATTTAGTACTAGTTTATTGTTGTTATGCTTGAAAAAATACAATAGAAATATATTTAAATAATATGTCAAAAAAAAGAATAAGAGAAATAATCAGGGTAAATCAAGCAGGAGAGCTTGGAGCTATACAAATATATAAAGGACAGTTAGCAGTACTTAAAAATAAACCTATAGCTAATGACCTAAAAGATATGCTGAGTAAAGAAAAAAAGCATTATGATAAATTCAATGAACTGTTAAATTCATACGAAGTAAGACCAACAATTTTTAGTCCTATTTGGAAAACAGGAGCATTTGGATTAGGAGTACTTACTGCTATACTAGGAAAAAAAGCCACTCATGCATGCACTGAAGCAGTAGAAGAAGTAATTATTGATCATTACCAAAAACAAACTCAATACCTTAGGGGCAAAGATAATAATTTGGCTAAAATTACTAAAAAATTTTGTGAAGAAGAAAAGGAACATCTTGATTTTGCAAGTGAGCATGATACAGGTAATGACTTATTCCACAGTGCTCTAAAAAAAGGAATTAAGTTACTTTCAAAAAGCGCCATTAAAATTTCTGAAAAAGCCTAACTTTAAATGCTAAAGGACTCACCGCAGCCACAGCGAGCTGTTTCGTTTGGATTTTCAAAAGTAAACCCCCTTTTAAACTTGTCTTCTTTCCAATCTATAGTCGAGCCAATAATAAATAATATTGCACTAGGATCAATAACAAAAGTCACACCATCTTTTTTTATAACCTCATCTTGCTCATTAAAACTTTTTGTATGCACTACATCGTATGTCATACCAGAGCAACCGCCTTTTTTAATTTCTATTCTTAATCCAATACTACTACCATCTAGACTAACCAACTCCTTGGCCTTATCTATTGCTTGTTGGGTAATATTTACTGCAATTTCTTTTTTCATATAACCCTTTTTACATTAATCCTAGTTCAAGCTTTGCTGCATCAGTCATGTTGTCCTGTGTCCATGGTGGATCCCAGGTAATTTCTACTTTAACCTCATTAACACCTTTTAATAAAGAAACTACATCTGCTACTTTTTCTGGTATAGTTTGGGCTTCTGGACAGTTTGGAGTAGTTAAAGTCATTATAATATCAACATTATTGTCTTCTTTGATTAGTATATCATAAATGAGCCCTAATTCATATATAGAAACAGGTATCTCAGGATCGTATACTCCTTGTAAGGCTTCAATTATATCGTCTTTTAATGCATTTTTGCTCATAATTACTGTAAATATTTTACTATATCCTTCAAATTAACTAAAAAATTCTCTATGTCTTCCTCATTGTTATATACTCCAAAAGAAACCCTTAACGTGGTATCTACATTAAAGTGTCGCATGGCCGGTTGAGCACAATGATGCCCAGCTCTTACAGATATGCCTCTATTATCCAATAATAATGCTACATCATGAGGATGACTTCCTTCAACTAAAAAAGACACTATTCCTAGTCTTCTTTCAGGTTCTCCAATTATTCTGATATAATTTAGGCTTTTCAACTTTTCATATAATATTTTTGTAAGGTAGTTACTATGTTCAGTAATCTTATTAATGCCGATTTCATTCATAAAGTCTATTGCCGATGCTAAAGCTATTGCTCCTACTATATTAGGAGTACCTGCTTCAAACTTATTAGGAATATTTGCATAGGTAGATTTTTGAATAGAAACAAAATCTATCATCTCACCACCTGTTTGGTATGGACTTAATTTTTCGAGCCACTCCTTGTTACCATAAAGAGCACCTATGCCAGAGGGACCATAAATCTTATGCCCAGAAATCACATAAAAGTCTGGCTGTATTTCATTTAAATCTATTTCAACATGTGGTGCAGCTTGACATCCATCAACTAGGGTTATAATTCCTCTTTTTTTGGCCTCTAAACATATTTCTTTTATTGGCAAAATAGAACCAATAGAGTTAGTGATATGAGGCAAAGATATAATTTTTGTTTTTTTTGTAATACATTTTATTAATTCCTCTACAAATATATTTCCATTATTATCAGGTTTTAACTCTACTATTTTAGCGCCTGTTTTTTTTGCTGCAATTTGCCAAGGTATAATATTTGAATGATGTTCTAATGTACTGATTATGACTTCATCATCTTGATTAAGAAAACCGTCTGCTAATGAACTTGCAATTAAATTAATACCCTCCGTTGCTCCTCTTGTGAAAATAATTTCTTTAGAGCTTTTAACATTTAAAAATTTTGCTATTTTTTCTCTGGATGCTTCATATTTATCTGTAGCTATTTGACTTAATTTATATATTCCCCTGTGCACATTTGCATAACTATTTTCATAGGTATGTTTTATATCGTTAATGACACTGCAAGGTTTTTGTGAGGACGCAGCTGAGTCTAGATAAATAACTTTTTTGCCATCTATTTTTTTATTTAAAATGGGAAAGTTTTCTTTAATATTATTCATATAAACTATTACTTTCATTTATTTGGTTGAAAAATTCATCTATCAGATTTTTACTCAACTCACTATCGTCTTCAATGTCTAAACCTATTTCATTAATAAACGCATGAATTAACAAAATTATGGCATCTTTTTTTTTAATACCTCTACTTTGCATATAAAAAACACTATTATTGTCTATCTCTCCAAAAGATGCTCCATGCTTGCATTTAACATCATCTTCTAATATTTCTAGTTCAGGCTTAGAGAAAGATGTTGCTTTCCTATTCAGTAACAAAGACTTAGAATAAAAACTAGCATCACTACCTTTTGCATTTTTGTTAACGCAGATTTTTCCATTGATAGCAGTTTTACTATTTTTAGCGCTGATTAGTCTCCATTTTTGATCACTTTTAGAAGCTTGTCCTTTGTGTGTTACTTTACAAAAAACATCAGATTCGTCTTTGTTATTAGATAAAATTATTCCTGAAATATTGGCTATAGAATTTTCTTTGTTTAAAAAAACTCTAATATCTTCTTTTGATCTTTCTCTATTTAAAACTTTTAAATTTAGTTTTGCATTCTCATCAATATGACAATTGATTGAAGAAGTTTTAATTCCTTTAGATATTCTTTCTTGTAAACTTGAAAAGGTTAGGTTTGAATCTTTACTAATAAAAATCTCTTTAAAAGTATTATTCCATGATTCTACATTTTGGGAAATCTCTTGAAAAGAAACTTTTGAACCTTCTTTACATACAATAATAATATAAGGGTTAATGACTATTTCTGAGTCTATGTTAGAAAAACTATGAATTATATTTATTGTTTCGCTTATATTTTTAGCTTTTTCAACTTCAATTACTGTACCAGAACTTAAAAGACTATTAAGTGAAATAAAATAAGTTGGTTTTTTATCTTTTATACCTGATAATCTGTTTTCAGCATAATCAGATGGCTTATTAAATAATGTACTTTTAAATTCTGGATTTTTATAAATATAATCTGACAACGAAAATATATTAATATCACTATTTTTTCTCAATGATGAAGCTTCTAGACTGTAATGTCCATCAATAAAACATATACTATTAGGTAATTTATGCTGTTCTTTTTTAAGATAATTTTGTTTAATGGAACTCTCTACTAGAACTTTCCAGCTAGTTTCTTTTATTGAATTAGTTCTAAAATTTTTCCACTCTTCAGTTCCAGATCCTGGAATTTCTTCACTTATAGTTTCTAATATTGCGTTTTGATCTAGCCATTTTTTTTCATCAAGAAAATTACCAGTCTTTAATTTATTTATATATTCTTTCAAGTACAATTAGACAAACTCCTGATAGCCTTTTTCTTCTAGTTTTTCAACTAAACTGTAATCTCCAGATTTAATGATTTTACCTTCATTAAAAATATGAACTTCATCAGGCTTAATATATTCTAACAACCTTTGATAATGAGTTATAATAAGCAAACTATTATTTTCATTACTGTATTCAGATACCCCATCGGATATTACCTTTAAAGCATCAATGTCTAAACCTGAGTCTATTTCGTCTAATATACAAAGTTTAGGTTTTATCATTAACATATGAAAAATCTCATTTTTCTTCTTTTCTCCACCAGAAAAGCCAGTATTTAAATCCCTAGATAAAAAACTAGTATCAAGGTTTAGTTTCTTACTCAAATTTTTGCATTCTTCTAAAAACTCTCTTGTGTTTAAATCTTTCTCACCATTATACTTTCTAATTGAGTTCAGTGCCGTTCTTAAAAAAGAACTATTTGCAATTCCCGGTATTTCTACAGGATACTGAAATGCTAAATAAATACCCTTAGCAGCTCTTTCTTCTGGATCTAGGTCAAAAATATTAATATCATTAAAAAAGATTTGCCCATCATTAATTTGATAGCCTTGCTTTCCAGCAATAACATTTGATAATGTTGATTTACCAGATCCATTAGGACCCATTATAGCAACTTTTTTACCTCTTTCTATTTTCAGGTTTAAGCTATTAATAATAGTTTTATTCTGCACTGATACAGACAAATTTTTAATTTCTAGCACAACTAACCTACTGCTCCCTCTAAACTTAACTCTAATAATTTTTTTGCTTCCACTGCAAACTCCATTGGGAGATTTTTCAATACTTCTCTACAAAACCCATTAACTATTAGTGCTGTTGCATCTTCTTCATTTATTCCTCTTTGTCTACAATAATAAAGTTGCTCTTCACTAATTTTAGAAGTGGTTGCTTCATGAGCTACATCAGAAAGTTCGTTTCTAACATTAATATAAGGTACAGTATGTGCACCACAGTCATTTCCTATTAATAAAGAATCACACTGAGTAAAGTTTTTAGTATTAGTTGCATTTGGTAATACGTTGACTAATCCTCTATAAGTTTGTTGGCCCTTACCAGCAGAGATTCCTTTTGATACAATTCTAGAAGAAGTATTTTTACCTAAATGAATCATCTTTGTACCAGTATCAGCCTGCTGCATGTTATTAGATAGCGCTACTGAATAAAATTCTCCTTTGGAATTGTCTCCTTTTAAAATTACGCTTGGGTATTTCCAGGTTACCGCTGATCCAGTTTCTACCTGAGTCCAGGAAATTTTTGAGTTATCACCTAAACAAGTTCCTCTCTTTGTTACAAAATTATATATTCCTCCTTTACCATTTTTATCTCCAGGATACCAATTTTGTACCGTAGAATATTTTATTTCTGCATTTTCTAAGGCAACTAGCTCTACTACTGCTGCATGTAGTTGATTTTCATCCCTCATAGGAGCTGTACATCCCTCAAGGTAAGATACATAAGATCCTCTATCAGCAATGATTAATGTTCTTTCAAACTGACCAGTATTAGCCGCATTTATTCTGAAATAAGTACTTAGTTCCATTGGACATTTGACGTTAGGGGGAATGTAAACAAATGATCCATCACTAAAGACTGCTGAATTCAAATTAGAAAAAAAATTATCATTTGTAGGCACTACACTTCCCAAGTATTTTTTCACTAAATCAGGATGATTTTGCACAGCTTCAGAAAAAGAACAAAAAATGATTCCTAATTTATTTAATTCATCTTTAAAGGTTGTTGCTACTGAAACGCTATCAAACACAGCGTCAACCGCTACTTTATGACTATTTTTAATGCCAGCTAAAAACTCTTGTTCTTTAAGTGGAATACCTAATTTATTATAAGCTCTCAGCAATTCAGGATCTATTTCATCCAATGATTTTGGTTTTTCTTCATCTGATTTTGGAGCGGCAAAATAATGTATATCTTGAAAATCAATACTATCATATTTTAAATTTGCCCACTCAGGCATCTCATGCTCTCTGTTTTTCCACATATCAAAAGCATTTAATCTCCAGTCTAGAAGCCATTGAGGTTCATTTTTTTTCTTTGATATAAACTTTACTATATCATGATTTAACCCTTTGGGAGCAAACTCTTGTTCAATATCTGTTGTGAAACCATACTTATATTCACTGGCTTCTTCAACTATTTTTGCAGTTTCACTTGTTGTCATAATTTTCCTATTATAATTTTAAAATATTAGTAATTAAATTTCTTACTTTTAATGTCCTTAATTTTTATATTTTCCAAAGTATTATTTATTTCTGTATTAACAAAGCTCCAAATATTTTTCGTATTACATACATTAAATAGATTACAATTATTAGCATTTTTATTCAGGCAATCTGTAAGTAAAACAGGCCCTTCTATTGCCTCTATTAGTTCTCTAATAGAAATATTATCAAGACCTTTCTTTAATCTATATCCTCCTTTAGTACCTCGAAAAGGTTCTAAAACGTTTTTTTTTACTAACTGGGCTAATAACTTATTTACTGTAGCTTTATGAAGTTTCGTTTTTTCCACAATATTTTGAGAAGATAGTATTTCTTTTTCAGAACCACTAAATGCATAAATAATTGAAACTGCATAATCAGCTAATCTAGTTACCTTTATCATGATTATAATATAGACTATTTTGGTAAACTATCAAGAGGACAAGTGATTATGAATAGCTAAAGCTGCTTCTCTTCCTTCTCTTATAGCCCATACTACTAATGACTGACCCCTTCTTGCATCACCTGCTGCATAAATGTTCTTCTCTGATGTCATATAATTTTTAGTATTTGCTGATAAATTTCCTTTTTCATCTTTTTTAAGTCTAGACTGATCTACTAAGCCGTCGTGTTTAGGATGAACAAAACCCATAGCTAAAAGCACTAAATCAGCCTTGATAAAAAACTCTGAATTTTTAATTGGTTTCAAGGAGGAGTCTAATTTAACACATTTTAGTCCCTTAACCTTACCATTAGCAGTTTCAAAAGATTTAGTCATAACTGACCAGTCTCTAACTGCACCTTCTTCCTGAGATGAAGAGGTTCTTAATTTATGAGGCCAGTATGGCCAAGTTAGTTCTTTATTTTCTTTTTTTGGAGGCATAGGCATAATCTCTAACTGAGTAACTTTTTTTGCGCCTTGTCTAAAAGATGTTCCAATACAGTCGGATCCTGTATCACCACCCCCAATGACTACTACATGTTTATCTTTTGCATTAATTCCAATTTCATTATTTTTAATCTCTCCAGAAACTGCTTTATTTTGTAATGGCAAGAAGTCCATAGCAGGATAAATTCCTTCAACATTTCTGCCAGGAATATTCAAATCTCGAGATTCCTCAGAGCCAATAGTTATTAGTATGGCATTAAATTTCTTCTTAATTTCTGTTAGAGTAATATCACTACCCACTTCAATGGAAGTTTTGAAATTAATACCCTCTTTCCTCATTTGATCAACCCTTCTATCAATTAAATCCTTTTCCATCTTAAAGTCAGGTATTCCGTACCTCAGCAATCCTCCAATTTTTTTATTTTTTTCAAAAACTGTAACCTTATAACCAATTCGAGCTAATTGCTGTGCGGCCGCTAAACCCGCTGGACCTGAGCCAATAATTGCAATACTTTTATTAATTTTTTTTGGTGCAATTACTGGTTTAATCCAACCATTACTCCATGCTTTATCAACTATTGAGCACTCTATGGTTTTAATTGTTACAGGGGTATCTTCAATATTTAAGGTACATGCTGCTTCACATGGTGCTGGACAAATACGACCAGTGAACTCTGGAAAGTTATTTGTTGAATGAAGAACCTCAATAGCTTTCCTAAAGTCTCCTTCATAAACAAGATTATTCCAATCTGGAATAATATTATTTACAGGACAACCAGAGTGACAATATGGTATACCACAATCCATACACCTAGATGCTTGATTTTTCAATTCATTTTTATTTAGAGGCTTAATAAATTCTTTGAAATTTTTTAGTCTTTGTTTCACATCAATATACTGTCTATCTTTTCTATTATGCTCTATGAAACCTGTAACTTTCGCCATATTTTGAATTATCCTTTCTTTACTATATTAACTTTACTTTCCTGGTCGCTCTTAGAAAGTGCTCGTTTATAATCTGTGGGAAGAACCAATTTAAAATTTTTAATTTCATTATCAAAATTACTTAATATATCAAAAGCTTTTTTACTATTTGTGTAGTTAAAATGCCTTCTTAACAAATAATATATTCTTTCAGCATGATAGTTTAACATATATGAGCTAAGAAACTTATGATTTAGTATTTTTTTATTAAGGTTCTTAATATTTTTAACCTTTAATAACTCAATTAATGATAAATTACAATTTTTAATAAAACTATTATCTTTATCTAAAACATAAGCTAGTCCTCCTGACATACCAGCTCCAAAGTTTTTACCAGTTTTACCCAAACAAACAACAACACCACCTGTCATATATTCACAACCATGATCTCCTATTCCTTCAATTACTGCCCAGGCCCCCGAGTTTCTGACTGCGAATCTCTCTCCTGCAATACCTCTAAAGTAACATTCACCTGCAATAGCTCCATACAATACTGTATTTCCAACAATTATACTTTTTTCTGGAATTATTTGTGAGTCTGGTGTTGGTTTAATAACTATTTTTCCTCCACACAAACCCTTGCCTACATAGTCATTACCTTCTCCTTCTAAGTTAAGAGTAACACCATATGATGTAAATGCTGCAAAAGACTGCCCTGCTGTTCCCCTTAAATTAATCTTTACTGTATCTTCTTTTAAGCCTTCATGACCAAATTTTTTAGCTAGGTAGCCAGAAAACATTGCCCCTAGTGATCTATCTGTATTCTTAATTTTATCATCTATGACTATCTGCTTATTATTTTTATAACTACTATTAAAAATTTTTATAAATTTCCTGTCTTTAATATATTTTAAGTTATGTTCTTGTTTCTGAGTATTAAATATATCAACTCCTTTTACTTTTTTTGGAGAATAAAAAAGTTTACTAAAATCTAATCCTTTAGTCTTCCAATTTGAAATAGCTTTATTAAACTGCAACTTATCTGTTCTTCCAATTATTTCATCTAACTTTTTGAAACCCATTTCAGCTAAAATATTTCTTACCTCTTCTGCTATAAAAAAGAAAAACCTGATAACGTCATCTGGAGTACCTTTAAATTTTTTCCTCAGTTCTGGTCTTTGCGTAGCTATGCCTACAGGACAAGTATTAAGATGACATTTTCTCATCATAATACAACCTATTGATATTAGAGGCGCTGTAGAAAATCCAAATTCATCTGCACCTAACAAAGCTCCTATTATTACATCTTTTCCAGTTCTTAAACCTCCATCAACCTGTAAAGAAATTCTGCTTCTTAAATTATTGAGCACTAAGGTTTGCTGAGTTTCTGCTAAACCTAGTTCCCATGGCGATCCAGCGTGCTTTATAGAGGTAAGTGGACTCGCTCCAGTTCCACCTTCAAACCCAGAAATTGTTATGTGATCTGCTTTGGATTTTGCTACTCCTGCAGCTACTGTTCCAACCCCTATTTCAGAAACTAGTTTTACTGAAATTCTGGCCTTTGGATTTACATTTTTTAAATCAAAAATCAATTGTGCTAAATCTTCAATTGAATATATGTCATGATGTGGTGGTGGAGATATCAATCCAACGCCAGGAGTAGAAAATCTTACATCTGCTATAACTTGGTCAACTTTATGGCCCGGTAACTGTCCTCCTTCACCTGGCTTTGCTCCTTGAGCTATTTTGATTTGTATATCAGTACTATTTACTAAATACTCAGTAGTCACTCCAAATCTACCTGATGCGACCTGTTTTATAGCACTTTTTAAGTTATCACCATTTTTTCTTAATTTATATCTATCCCTTTCTTCTCCTCCTTCTCCCGTGTTTGATCTTCCTCCAAGTGAATTCATTGCAATTGCAAGTGTAGTGTGCGCTTCTCTACTTATTGATCCAAAAGACATAGCGCCAGTAGAAAATCTTTTTACTATACTTTCAGCAGGCTCCACATCTTTAAGATTAATTTTCTTTTTTGCTTTTTTAATGGAAAACAAGCTTCTTGGGTTTAAAATTCCTTTTCTTTCGCCATTTATATAATTTGCATATTCATTATATTTATCTTGGTTATTTGACTTTATTGAATGTTGTAGTGTACTTATTGAAAAAGGGTCCCATGCATGATTTTCTCCTTTAATTCTATAAGCATATTCTCCTCCAACATCTAATTCATTTTTTTTCAAAGCTTTAAGATTTAAAGCAGCTTGATGTCTTTTTTTTGTTTCCATAATTATTTCTTCGAGGCCTGCTCCCTCAATGAGTGAAGAGGTACCTGTAAAATAATCCTCAATAAACTTAGAATTTAGGCCTACAGCATCAAAAATTTGTGCCCCATTATAAGATTGATAAGTTGAAATACCCATTTTGGACATTACCTTCAAAATTCCTTTTCCCACTGCTGTCACAAAGTTTTTTTCTATATCACTAAAGTTATTCTTTGAATTTTGCTTATAATCTTTTGCTAACCCCTTTACTGTCTCCAATGCTAGATAAGGGTAGACTGCTTCCGCACCATAACCAGCTAATACACAAAAATGGTGTACCTCTCTGGCCTCCCCTGACTCAGCAATAATACTGCATTCAGTTCTAAGTCCTTTTTTTATAAGATGATGGTGCACTGCAGAAACTGCAAGTAATGATGGAAAGGCCACTTCCTCAGAAGAAATGTTTTTATCAGATAAAATTAAAATCTTTGTTTTATCCTCTCTAACTGATTTTTCTGCTAGTGTCTTTATATAATTTAATTTTTTAGAAACATTATTTAAGCTATCATTTTTGTTAAACAGTATATTTATTCTTTTATTCTTAAAGTTTTTTTTATCTTTTTTACCCAAATCAGATATTTTGTAGATATCATAATTATTAAGTATAGGTTGTTTGAGAAAAATTCTTTTTTTTTCATCAAGTTCTAAATTTAATAAGTTTGCTCTTGCGCCTAAATAAGAAAATAAACTCATAACAGTCTCTTCTCTAATAGGATCAATTGCAGGGTTTGTAACCTGAGCAAAATTTTGTTTAAAGTAATTGTAAAGAAGTTTTTGCTTATCAGATAAAATAGCTAGTGGTGTATCAGTTCCCATAGAACCAGTCGCTTCAGCCCTATTGGCAAGCATTGGTTCTATTAAAAATTTAGTATCCTCTTCAGTATATCCAAATGTATTTAAATAAAATTGGATATCCGATATTTCTTTATGCCTTAATTTTTTTCTAACTTTTAATTTGTCTATAGGAATTAAATTCTTTTTAATTATTTTTTTATAATCATTTTTTCCGATAATCTGTTGTTTTAATTCCTCATCCTGTATAATTTTCCCTGCTTTCAAATCTACTAGAAGCATTTTTCCTGGCCTTAATCTAAATTTCTCAATTATTTTATTTTCAGGTACCCTAAGTACTCCCATTTCTGAAGATAAAACTATCCTATCATCATCAGTAATAAAATATCTAGCAGGCCTAAGTCCATTCCTATCCAAAGTAGCTCCAATTTGTTTTCCATCTGTAAAAGCTACAGCAGCTGGTCCGTCCCACGGCTCTGAAAAAAGTGAATAATATTGGTAGAAAGCCTTCTTTTCTTTACTCATTAGCTTAGAATTTTGCCATGCCTCTGGTATTAACAACATCATAGCTTGAGCAACACTATAACCACTCAGAACAAGCAATTCTAATGCATTGTCAAAGCAAGCTGAGTCAGACTGTCCATATTCTATTAATGGCCATATTTTTTTTATATCGTTGCCAAGTCTTTTGCTTTTCATAGCAAGTTTTCTTGCGTTCATCCAATTTACATTTCCTCTAACTGTATTAATTTCTCCATTATGACAAATCATCTTAAAAGGTTGTGCAAGATCCCAAGAGGGAAAAGTATTTGTAGAAAATCTTTGATGAATTAATGCAAAATTACTTTTATAACTTTCTTGATTTAAATCTGTAAAGTATTTTCTTACTAAATCTGATAGTAGCATTCCCTTATAATTAATCGTACTATTAGAAATTGAACAAATATTGAAAATTTGCAGCAGCTTATTTTTTTTACTTAACAAACTGATCTTATTGCTTATTATTTTACCAACTACAAACAGTTTTAGATTTAAGTTATCACCATTAAGTTTTGCACTTTTTCCTTTAATGAATAATTGCTCAATTGAAGGGGCACTATTTTTCATAACTTTTGATAATACATTATTGTCTAATGGGACTAACCTTCTAAAAAAAACTTCCATTTTGTGGTCATTTAAAACTGCTTTTATTATTTTTTTACATTTTGCATCTAAACTTTTTTCCTTAGGAAAGAACACCATGGCTATGCCATAATTGCCAATGGGGGGTAGCTTTGTTTTAGATTTAAGTAAAACTTCTCTAAAATACTCATCGGGAATTTGAGTTAAAATACCTGCTCCATCACCAACTGATTTATCTGAACCTACTGCACCTCTGTGCTCCAAATTCTCAAGCATTTCTAATGCATCATTAACTATTGAGTGTGACTTTACACCCTTAATGTTTGCTACAAAACCTATACCACAAGCATCATGCTCATTTTTAGGATCATAAAGTCCTATTTTTTGTTGTCTAATTTTGTCCATTTATCTTTTTTAACTGCTATTACCAATATTATATTAATTAACTAGGAAATAATTATCTAATTACTAGTATTAATAAGAATTAAGATTATAATTACAGTTGGAAAAAAATCAAATCTAATAAGTAATCATTGTGCTTAAAAATTAGGCAATTATTAAACATGTTTGTTTATTCTATTAGCAGGGCCATTTCTGACTTATAAAATCTGCTAAGTAACTAGTAGCAGAATAAGACCTTAATTTATTATCTTGAGAGGCATGTTTCAAAAAACTCTGTATTAAATCAATAGTTTTTATGCCATTTAGGTTGGCTGTTAACTTATTGTTTATATTAACATTTCTTTTTTTTTCCAAACATAATGTAGTCATAGTTCTTCCCAAAGTTTCCATAATACCTTGACACTTTCCCATATTAAATAATGTCTTACTATCTACAGGTATATCGTAATTCTTATTAACCCAATGAAAATAATCTTTGCAAATTTTATAAATTTCTCCAGCATCGATGTCTTTTGCTCGAACTGAGTTTGTATTAATTTGAATAAAGAAAATAGCAAAAAAAATTAATTGTAAAGTTTTATTACTTAAAAACATCTCTTATACCTCCAAAAACCAAGAACCAGTATAGTCTAAGCCTATTAAAAAAACCTCTTTTCTTTTTTAGTCTATTGTATTTTTTTATTCCACAACTAGTTTTTATTTTTAGCATTTCTTTTAGGGAGTAAATCTATTCCACTCCCACCCCAAGGATTACATTTTAAAAGTCTTATTATAATTATTTTTATCGCATAAAAAGTAGAATATCTTTTTAAAGCCTGTAGAGCATAATTTGAACAAGTAGGATAAAATCTACAATTATTTCCTAATAAAGGCGACAAAAAAAGCCTGTAAAACTTTATAATTAATATTAAAATATATTTTAACATGGTTCCTTTATTTGATTTTTAGTAATTTTTATAAAATCTTCTAATAAGAAAGTCTCAACGTTTTTACTACCTAACTTTCTTACCGCGACAGAATTGTCACTTTTTTCCTTTTCTCCAATTATTATAATAATGGGTATTTTGCTGTAGCTATGTTCTCGAACCTTATACCCTATTTTTTCATTTCTTAAATCTATTTCAGCTTTAATGTTATTATTATTTAGCAAATCACATACATTTTTTGCATAATCGTTACATTTCTCAGTTACAGTAGCAATTACAGCTTTTATAGGACACAACCAAAGTGGTAGATTACCAGAGTAATGTTCAATTAATATTCCTATAAACCTCTCTAATGAACCGAATAAAGCCCTATGTATCATCACTGGTCTTTCCTTATTGCCTTCACCATTTATAAAATTGCAATCCAACCTTTCAGGCAGATTAAGATCAATCTGAACAGTACCACATTGCCAGTCTCTTCCGATAGCATCTCTTAAAACAAATTCGAGTTTTGGACCGTAAAATGCTCCTTCTCCAGAATTAACTTCATAAGGTACATTTAATGATTTTATAGTATTTAAAAGTGCCTCTTCTGATTTATCCCAAATAATATCACTACCAACTCTTTTTTTAGGTCTGTCAGAGTACTTTATTACTATTTGATCAAAGCCAAAATCCTTATAGATATTCGTAATTAAGTTGCATAATTTTATACATTCTTCTTCAATTTGTTGTTCTGTACAAAATATATGAGCATCATCTTGAGTAAAAGCCCTAACTCTCATTAATCCGTGAAGGGCACCTGATGGCTCATACCTGTGAACCTTACCAAACTCTGCTATTTTATAAGGTAACTCTCTATAACTCCTCAACCCTTGTCTGAATACCTGAATTCCTCCTGGACAGTTCATTGGTTTTATAGCATACTCTTTTTTATCTTCAGTAGTTGTAGTAAACATATTATCACCAAATTTCTCAAGGTGTCCTGACCTCTGCCATAAACTTTTATCTAAAATTTCTGGTGTATTTATTTCTAAATAACCTGCTTCGTCTTGCTTTTTTCTCATATAATTAATTAAATTTTGAAAAATAGTCCAACCTTTTGGATGCCAAAAAACAGCACCAGGAGCCTCTTCTTGGAAATGAAATAAATCTAATTTTTTTCCTAAAGCTCTATGATCTCTTTTTTCAGCTTCTTCAATCATATTTAAATATTTTTTCAAATCATCTTGGTTTTTCCAAGCTGTTCCATAAATTCTTTGTAACATTTTATTTTTTGAGTCACCTTTCCAATAAGCTCCAGCTACCTTAGTAAGTTTAAAAGGACCAATATGTTTTAAGCTAGGTAAATGAGGACCATAGCATAAATCAACGAAATCAGTATTTTTTTGATAATATGTAGAAAAGTTTCCTTGTTGTTCTGATTTTTCAATAATATCCACTTTATACGTTTCATTTTTATTCCTGAATAAATCAGTTACTTTTTCTTTTGAGAGATATTTTTTTTCTATCTCATTCCCACTAGATATAATTTTCTTCATCTCTTTTTCTATCATAGGTAAATCTTGAGTAGTTATAGATTTATCTAACTCAAAATCATAATAAAAACCATTTTCAATAATAGGACCAATTGCAAGTTTTACATTTGGATATAAATTTTTTAAGGCCTTAGCTAATACTTGAGCAGTTAATGTATGCCTCATTATATTTAAGCCTTTATTATCATTCAATGTTAAAATAGAAATATTCGCATCACTGCTTATATTTTCACAAAGGTCTTGTTCTGAACCATCAATTTCAATTGCAATAGCTTTCTTAAGTAATGATGGGGATATGCTTTTTGCTATATCATATCCTGTTGTTCCATACTTAAAATCTTGTTTTCTTCCATCTGGAAAAGTAATTTTTATATATTCTTTATCCATATTTAAATTTAAACTTTCTTCCAAACAGTTTCATTAGATTGGTCTTTAATCTCTACACCCATTTCTGTTAATTTTTTCCTTATGTTATCTGCTAAATCAAAATCTTTATTTTTTCTAGCCTCATTTCTTTTTTTTATCAAGAGATTGATCTCTTTTTCATTAAATACTTTTTTTTCTTTTGATAAAGTAACAGGTATTCGATTAGAAAAAACACCTATAATTTTTCCTAAATATTGTATTGATTGAATAATATTTTTTTTTTCTATTTCATCTTTTTTATGCATATCTTTCACATTAGCATCCAAGATACTTAAAGATTTAGAAATATTAATATCATCTAATAATGCCTCTTCTATCTGATGTACAATTAGATTACCTTTAACATCCTCTATAGTTGATAATTTTTTATATTCTTCTAAAATTTTTTTGTACTTAGTGATTCTATTTTTTGATTGAGATAAAACTTGTTCACTCCAATTAAGAGGACTTCTATAATGAGCACTCAAGAGTGCAAGTCGCAAGACTTCCCCATCATATAATTTTAAAAAGTCTTTTACCAAACTTATATTACCTAATGATTTAGACATCTTTTCCGAGTCTACAGTAACAAATCCGTTATGCATCCAATACTTAGCATAACTATTTTTTTGATCAAGGTTTCCGCTGTAACAACAACTTTGAGCTAATTCATTCTCATGGTGTGGAAATTTTAAGTCTAGACCTCCACCATGTATGTCAAAAGGAGTACCTAATATTTCAGTAGCCATTACAAAACATTCTGTATGCCAACCTGGGCGTCCAGGACCCCATGGAGAGTCCCATGCAGGTTCACTATCTTTAGAAGCTTTCCACAAGACAAAATCCTCAGGATTTTTTTTATAGTTTGCTACTTTTACTCTTCTTCCTGCAATCTGTTCCTCTCTTTTTCTACTTGATAAAGAGCCATAAATATTAAATTTAGATACGTCAAACATAATGTTTCCTTCTGCATGATAAGCAAATTTTTTTTTTTCCAATTTAGATATTGCTGATATCATTTTTTCAACGAATTCAGTTGCTTTGGGTTGGTAATTAGGTTTCATCACATTTAACATTTCCATATCATCATTATAAATTTTAAAAAATTTATTAGTTATAGAATGTACTGATACTTTTTCTTTGTTACTTCTCTCAATGATCTTGTCATCAATATCAGTTATATTAGATACATAAGTAACTTTTCCATATAGCTCTCTAAGCAGTCTTACCAAAGTATCAAATACTACTGCCATTCTAGCATTTCCAATATGCGCATAATCATATACAGTGGGACCACATGCATATACTCTTATGTTTTTAGGATCTATTGGCTCAAATAAAACTTTTTTACACTGCATAGAATCATATATTTTTAATTTAGACATAAGTTATAATTTTTTTTTTAAATAAAATTTTTATTAAAGGCAAAATTGGTAGCCCTAATATAGTTGAGGTATTTCCCACTACATCAGAGAAAAGATACTTTCCATTTGCTTCAAATCTATAAGAGCCACAAGAGCTCATGGGAAGGTCAATTTCAACATAATCTCTAAGAGATTTTTTTGATAGCTTTCTCATCTTTAATTTTACTTCCTCTACATAACTATAAACTACCTGATTGTTATAGCATAAGCTAAAAGCACTAATTAATTTGTGCGTTTTTCCATTTAGTTCTGATAACTGTTCAATTGCTTTTTTTTTATTTTTAGGCTTAGAAAATATTTTGCCTTTACTTATACATATTTGATCTGCTCCTATAACATAATATTTTCTATTTTCACTACTAATAAACAATGCTTTTGCTTCAGCTAATTTTGTGGCAATAAAGTTTGCATTCTTTTTTTTATAATTTTCTTTTACAAGGCTTTCATCAATATTTGATTTTAATTGCTTAAAATCTATGCCTGTTTCCTGCAAAATTTTAAATCTAGACTCAGAGTTTGATGCTAAAATAATAGGAAAATTTGATTTTAATATAGATTTGGTTTTATTAATCAATTAAATCAGTCTTAGTTTTTACCTATAAAGTTCATAAATTCCATTCTTGTTCTAGCATCCGTTCTGAATAAACCTAACATTCTGCTTGTTACAGTGCTTGTAGTAGATTTGTGTACACCTCTAGTAGTCATACATTGGTGTGCGGCATCTACAACTACTGCAACTCCTTTAGGCAATAAAACTCTTTGAATACATCCTGCAATTTGAGCAGTCATTGTCTCTTGTGTTTGTAATCTTTTTGCATAACAGTCAACTACTCTTGCTAGCTTGCTTATTCCTACTACTCTTTTATCTGGTATGTAAGCTACATGAGCTTTACCTAAAATAGGTACCATATGATGTTCACAGTGAGACTCTAATCTAATGTCCCTAATTACAACCATCTCATCATACCCAGCTACTTCTTCAAAAGTTTTTGATAGTATTTTATCTGGTTCTGTAGTGTATCCTTCAAAAAATTCTTTATAAGCATTAATTACTCTTTTAGGTGTCTCTATCAAACCTTCTCTATCAGGATTATCTCCAGCCCAAGCTATAAGTGTTTTGACGGCCTCTTTTGCTTCTTCTTCTGAGGGATAGTTTTTATTAATAATATTTTTTTTTAATGTGTTGTTATTTTTCATATTAATTTATGTTTTTTTTTAAAATTTCATATATTATTATCATTTTTAGTAAATAAATACAAATAGCCATTAATGTAAGACAAATGAAAATTGATAAAAAAAATATTATTTTCAATAATAGAGTATCAATAGAACAAATTGAAGAAGGAACAGAACTTTGTCCAAAATTTAATAAGGAAGGTTTAATTCCTTGCATAACTATTGAATATGAAAGCAAAGAAGTTTTAATGTTCTCTTTTCTTAATAAAGAAGCTCTTAGAAAAAGTATAGAAACAGACAAAGCACATTATTATTCAAGAAGTAGAAAAAATATTTGGCTTAAAGGTGAAGTTTCTGGAATGTATCATCAAATTCAAGACATTTTAATTGATGATGACCAAGATTCAATTATTTTTACAGTTCAATTAAATGAACCAACAAAAGGAGGAGAAAAAGCTTCTTGCCATGTAGGATATAAAAGTTGTTTTTACAGAAAGGTTGAAGTTTCAGACGGCAAATTAGTATTAAAATTTACAGAGAATAAGAAATCTTTTGATCCTCACATAGTATATGAAGGTATCGAAAACCCTACAAAACTATAATATTCAAAAAACAAAAGTTAATACAAGTTATTGACACGTTATAGGAAATTCCTATATATATTATTATGTTTTATAATAAATAGATTTTTAGGAGTTCTTGTGAATTTTTTTTTAGTATTTATTGCCTTTTTTTATTTTTACAAACTTAATGCTCAAGAAGATTTAGGCACAGTAGATGTTATCGGTACATCTCCCCTACCTGGTATTTTAATTGATCGCAAAGATGTACCTCATACTTCTCAAAAAATTACTGAAACTCAAATTCAAGAGAATCTGACAAAAACTATAACAGACCTTATGAATGAAAACTTCTCCGGTATATCTGTAAAAGATTTACAAAATGGAGCATTTCAAAAAAATGTTGATTATAGAGGATATACAGCCTCTCCTCTATTAGGCGAGTCTCAGGGCATATCTGTATATCTAGACGGAGTTAGAATAAATGAAAGTTTTGGAGATACCGTTCAATGGGAACTTGTTCCTGAAAATGCAATAAAGCAAATAGACTTAATGAGTTCAAATCCTGCCTTTGGTCTAAATGCATTAGGGGGGTCGCTGGCATTAAGCACAAAAAAAGGTCTAGATTTTAAAAATAAAGAAATTCTAGATACTATTAATAAATACGGTTCTTTCAATTACACCTCTGAATTAATGGAGCATGGATATGGCACAGATACATTTGGAATGTATACTTCTATTGAACTAGAAAGAGATGGAGGATGGAGAGATCATAGTGATGGAGAAATTTTTAGATTTTATACAAATTATGGCTTTGAAAAAGATACCTATGATATAAATTTTTCATTCTTAGGAGGTAATACTGATTTAAATGGTAATGGTGTAATACCTATAGAACTTCTACAAAAAAATAGAGAAGCAGTATTTACATGGCCAGACAAAACCTCTAATAAAATGAGTTTATTTTATGGTAACTCTAATTTTTATACCGCAAATGATGGAATTATCTCCACAAACTTTTATCACAAAAGACTTTATAGAACTACTTACAACGCAGACGAAGTTGATGCTGAAGAGTGTGCAGAAGATAGTGCTGCTGATGCTACAGAATTAAAAAATGACTACGGTTTCGATGATGCTCCTTTATGTGGAGAAGATAATTCAGCAGGTGACTATGGGATTATCTTAGATCAATTTGGTAATGCAATAGAATCTAATGATAATATTAGAAAGTACGGACTATTAAATAAAACATTTACAACTACCACAACTATGGGTGGCGCTATACAGTATGATAACTTCTTTAATATTTACGACAAAACACACAAGCTAACCTTTGGCTCCTCCTATGATCAGGCAAAAACATATTTTAGATCACAAGGATTTTTAGGAACACTAACCAATGAAAGAACTGTAACTCCCTTATTCAATAGTGACGGTGTTCCTATAGAACTTGTAGCTGAACAAGAGCATGATGGAGCTGGAAATGACCCTGAGGATAAAGAAAGAGGTGATGTAGGACCAGCTGAAGTTACAGGAAAATTAAATATTTACGGTGTTTATGCCAGTAATAACTTTGAATACAACGACAAACTAGTCTTAAATAATGGGCTTAGAGCTAACCTGGCTTTTGTTGAGTTAATAGATAACTTCACAACTCCAACCTACACAAGAACAGCGTTTATAAATGGAGATCACAGGTATTTTAGAGTTAATCCTAGCCTAGGCTTTGTATATAATTATTCTAATGAAATAGCATTGTTAGCAAATTATAGAGAAGCTAATAGAGCACCTTCGCCAGTAGAATTAAGCTGCGCTGATCCTGCTGCACCTTGTAGATTACCCAATGCATTTGTAGCTGATCCTCCACTAGAGCAAGTAGTAACCAGAGGAGCAGAGCTTGGAATTAGAAATAATTATAATACAGAAAATTATAATATTAATATTAATGCAATAGGACATTTTTCTCAAAATTCAGAAGATATATTGTTTGTTAGTTCAGGGACTGGCCTTTCTTCAGGCTACTTTAAAAACTTTGGTAAAACTAATAGGTTAGGGTTTGATCTATCTTTAAGAGCTGTAAAAAATAAACAAAAAAAAGGTTTTCAAACTTCTACAATAAATTATTCATATCTAAAAGCAACCTTTCAATCAGCTCACACTTTACCAGCAGCAAATCATCCTAATGGCTCTAATGATATAGAAGCAGGCGACATAATTCCAGGAATGCCTTTGCATAAAATTAATGCTAAAACTACCTTTGGTTTAAATAATAAGTTTAACATTTCATTAGGGGCTTTGGGAGCAACTGGAGTCTATCTTAGAGGAGACGAGTCTAATCAATTAAATAAGACAAGTCCATATGTGGTATTTAATTTAGAATCCAAGTACCAACCAACAAAAAATATAAATGTATTTGCTAGGGTTGACAATATATTAGACAGTAAATATGAAACTATGGGAGTTTTAGGAGAGGCAAGTTCTAGTGAAGTTAATGTTCCTATCAAAGAGCTGGGTGATACAGGAGCAGGTGATACCGCTGTAGGAGCTCTTGATCCAAACTTTTTGTCTCCTGGTCAACCATTATCATTCTTTATAGGCACTAGTATAAAGTGGTAGTATTGGAATTGATTTAGAATAATGTTTAGATTTATGATTTTTTTATGTTTATAAATCTAAATTATTCTTTATCAATCTTGTTGCATATATTAGTCGTATGTTGCCTTATTTTTCTATTTAAAATAGATAAGCAAATAAATATACATAATGATGTAATAAATATTAATTTAAAAACTCTAAGGACTATTAAAACAGAAGACATTTCTAAAGAAAAAAACTTTATAGATATAAAAAAAGATAAAAAAAGTAAAAATGAAATAAATAAAAATACAGAAACTATAACTGAGATTAAAACGCCTAGAAAAGATATTAAAAAAATTGATAAAAATAAAAATGTTTATAAATTTGAAGAACAAAAACAGAAAAAAAAAAAAGCTAAAAATAAAAGTCAAGTAGAAAAAAACCGAGAAAATACTGTATCTAAAATTATTTCTCAACAGCAAAATAATAAAAAAAAAATAAATAATACAACTACTGCAGTAATTACAAATGAAGAAAAAGAAATTTTTAATAAATATAATAATGAGCTTAAAGCTTTAATTCAAAAAAAAGCTACTGAAAACTATCCACGCATATCATTAAGAAAGAGGGAGGAAGGAATAGTAGAATTAAAATTTTCTATAGACATAAATGGTAATATTATAAATGTGAAAACAGGAAAAAAAACAAACGCTCCTAAAAGATTAATCAATGCTTCAATAAATACATTGGAGCTCATATCTCCTTATAAAAAGAACTCTATATTAAAAAAAAATAATACTTTTTCTATTATTATCGTATATAAGTTACAATAAGGATATGATAGATATATTAACAAAACACGCCGATAACTTGAAAACTATTCTTGAATTAGAAGGTGAAGAAGGACAATTTGAATATCTTATTGATATAGGAAAGAAAAAAGGATCTTTAGAACCACAAGAAAAGATTGATAAAAATAAAATGTCAGGATGCTTAGCACAGGTCTGGATAAAATTTGACACCAAAAATGGCAAAAACTATTTTGATGGAGATAGTGACGCACTTATTGTTAAAGGTTTAGTTAAAATAATTACAGAAGCGCTATCAGGATTGACTAATGATGAAATAAAAGAATTAAAACATGATATTGTGAATAAATTAGGTTTAGGTCCTAGTTTATCCGCTAGAAGACAGGTAGGCATGATGTCTATGGTGGATCATATAAAAATCATAACAGGAGCTAAATAAATCTTAATTAAAAAACTTCATAATATTTTCAAAACTAATAGCCTAAAGCAACTAATAATTGTTTTTATAGTTTTTGGGATCAGTGGCACTGTATCAGTTTTTGTATCTAACCCTATATTAAATTATTTAAATTATGATGAATATATAAAAAGTACTTTTATAAAATTTATATTAAATATCTTAATAATCTTCCCAATTTATCAGATTATTTTGATTTTTGTTGGCACTTTATTTGGACAATTTAATTACTTTTGGGCTTTTCAAAAAAAATTTTTCAATAAATTTTTCAAAAAAAAAGTTGAGTAATTTTTAGACTTTCTCTACAATTTTAATGTACTTGGTGTTTTGTTAATTCAAAATTAAAAGGGAATTAGGTTAAAATCCTAAGCTGTCTCCGCAACTGTACAAGTTTAGTTAACTATTAATCCACTGCTTTGTCGGGAAGGAAAGTTAACGTAAATACTTTAAGCCAGGAAACCTGCCAAGCACAGTCTGTAGCTTAACGTCGGAGGGTGCGTTGAAAGCGCGATTAATTCGTTCATGGACATTTTTTTATTTTATTTTAAAGGGTGTACTATGCATTTTTATTTTCTAATTTTACTTAGTCTTGTTCAATATAAGCTTTTAATTTCCGCTGACGATTTAGGAAAAGTTGTTATTTCTCCAAATAAATCTTTATATCAACTTGATAAATCAGGAGCATCAATCTTGTTAATAGAAAAAAAAGAAATTGAAGAATCTCCATCTACTACAATTAGTGGATTACTTCAAGAATATGGAGGTTTTTCAGTAGCTACAAAAGGTAATAAAGGATCAGATAGTAGTTATTTTAATAGAGGTCTGGCAAGAAAATATATAAAAGTGTTGGTAGATGGAATGGATCTGTCTGATATTACTTCAACACAAGAAGAGCCAACATATATAGATGATATAAGCAGAAATAACATTGGAACCATTGAAATATTAAATGGGTCACAAGGGACAATGTATGGTGGAGATGCTATTGGTGGTGTTATATCTATAAATTCAAATAAAGCTACAAAGTTAGGACTAACCCAAGAAAACACTTTGCAAGGAGGTTCTTATGGAACTATTAACAACTCTCATTTATTTAAGTTTCTAAATAATAGAGTTAACTTTGCTTTAACTGTTGACTCTGAAAGATCAACAGGATACAGCTCTTTTATTGATACTGGGTTAAGTCCTTTTGAAAAAGATGGTTATTATCTTTACGGAGGTTCTTTAGTATCTGATTTCAAAGTAAATCAAAATTTAAAAATAAATTTAAATGCTAGGTCTTATTACAAATACAATGAATTTGATGATAACTATTCATTTCCAGGAGACAGCTTATACCATTACAGATATGATAAATCTAAAGCATTACTATTAAGCGCGGTGTATTCAAAAAATAATCTTAGTCATAAATTAACATTTCAACCTACTTATACAAATAGGATAAATGTTAGTAACTATGGGCGATACGAATATGATGGAAGAAAAAATAAGTTTGAATATTTATTAACAACTCGCCTTTGGAAGATTGACACTCTGTTAGGTATCGATTATTTAAAAAAAAGTGCTGACATGACTGGTACACTCGCTGATCAAACAATTCATTCTTTTTTTTCTGAATTACAGATAAAACCTACTGTTAACACTAACATAGATATTTCTGGAAGAAGAGAATATGATGATAACTACGGACAGTTTGATACAGGTAGAATTCAAATTAATCATAACCCATACAAATCAATCATATTAAGATCTAGCATAGGAACAGGCTATAGAACACCCACACCTTATGAGTTATATAGCGCATATGGAAATACTAATTTACAACCAGAGACCTCTTTAACTTATGACCTAGGAGGTGAATTAAATTTTTTTCTAGATTCGTCAAATTTATACCTGGGTGTTTTTGAAACTAAAGTAGAAGATATTATTACCTATGCTTCGTCAAAATATAGACAAACTAGCTCAAATTTGAAATCTAATGGTTTAGAGTTAAGACTGAAAAGTAAAATATATCATAATATTTCTACTGGTTTGAATTTTACAAAAACTAATGCTAAAGAAAATGATGGTGATAATATTGTATTAGTTCCAAAAGATAAAGTTTTATTCTTTTTAAATTTAAAGCCTTTGAATGATATTACTATAAATACTTCTTATCAGTTTCAAAATAAAGCTAGAGATACTAAATACAATGAACTTCCCGTTTATAAATCTTTAAATATATATACAAGCTATGCAATTGAAAATAATGCTAAAGCATTTTTTAAAATTGAAAATCTACTTGATAGAGAAAACATAGTAAACAGAGGTGGAGGAACATCTGAAAATCTAGGCTATAAAAGTCCAGACCGGTCAATTTATCTAGGTATAAAATTTACAAATTAAAGTGAAATTGAGTTATAAATATTATATAATAAAATATGAGTAATATATCATTAAAAAAATTCATCTTAATCAGTTTTCTTTCAATTATAATAAGCAGACTATTACCTCATCCACCTAATTTTACTTCAACTATTGCTGTTGCTTTTTACCTACCTGCTCTTTTTGGAGCTAAATTTATAATTGTTGCACTTAGCGCATTTATTATAAGCGACTTAGTTTTAGGTTTGCATAATTTAGTTTTTTTTACATGGGGTAGTCTATTTTTAATAGCATATTATGCAAAATACTTTAAAAAATTTTATTTTAGAATTTTCGGCGTATCGTTAAGTTGCATTATATTTTTTCTAGTTTCAAACTTTGGTGTTTGGACTTCTAGTGATTTATATACAAAAAACTTAGAAGGGTTAATTACATGTTACACCATGGCTATTCCATTTTTACAAAGTAGTTTAATAGGTACTATAATTTTTTCTGTTTTTATAGAATTTTTATTATGTTTAAATAATACAAAAAGCTTTATAAAAAAAATTAATACTGTTAATTAATTTTTCCATTCAAAGCCCAATCAGGTATGCTTGTTATTTGCAACCCAAAGAAAAGATTTAATATAATAATGCTCAATATTGAAACCACTAGAGCTGATAGAAAATTTAGACCTATACCGGCCTTTACCATATCTTTAATATCTAATTGTCCACTTCCAAAAATTACAGCATTTGGAGGAGTTGCTATTGGTAACATAAATGCACAGCTTGCTGCTATAGTAGTTGGAATGACAAAAAATAATGGATTTATTTCCAAGCCTATTGCAAAAATTATTAATATAGGAGTAAAGGTTGCTACTGTAGCAGTATTTGAGTTAAGTTCAGTTAAGAAAATTATTAATAAAACTGCGATAAGTATCAGAGCATAAGTGTCTATATGGTATAAATAACTTGAAAATGAACCTATCCAATTTGCTAACCCTGAAGTCTTAAAAGCATTAGATAATGCTATACCTCCTCCTACTAAAAATAATACGCCCCAGGGAATTTTACTAGCTGACTCCCAATTGCATGCTCTCTTATTTTTTCCAGTAGGCATTATAAAAAGCATTATTGCTCCAAAAATACTAATAGAGGTATCATTAAGGTTTAAATCTAATAAATTATTCAATATTTTTCTAAATATCCATAAGATAGCTGTAAAAAAAAATATAATTGCTACTACCTTCTCAGTTATGCTAGCTTTTCCAATTTTTTCATTAAGATCAGCTAATACTTTCTCAAGAGCAGATGATTTTTTAGAAGAAACTTTAAAAATTATTTTATTCAAAAAAAACCAGACTATAGGTAATAACACTAAAACTATTGGAAACCCTATGATAAACCAATCTATAAAACCTATACTATAATTATAAGTATCACTTAATATGCTCGCCAACATTATATTTGTGGGAGTACCTATGAGCGTTGCTGTTCCACCAATAGAAGCAGAGTAGGCTATAGCCAACAATAATGGTATCGCAAATTCATTTTTATTTATAATATTATTTTTTGAAAAAATAGTAATCACAGACATTGCTATAGGTAACATCATAACAGTAGAGGCTGTATTACTTACCCACATACTTAACATAGCCGTTGTAAACATAAATCCTGCAATAATTTTACTTGGGCTTGTACCACACAGTCCTAAAATTTTTAAAGCTATTCTTTTATGTAATCCACTACTCTCCATAGCAGAGGCTATGATAAAACCTCCCAAAAACAATAAAACTAATGGATGAGCATAAGACGCTGAAACTGTTTTGATACTAAATGTTTCTAAAAGCGGAAATAAAACTAATGGCACTAATCCAGTAATATAAATAGGAACAGCTTCCGTAACCCACCAAATAGTCATCAATATAGCAATTCCAGCAGTTAGCCAAGCAGTTCTATTTAATCCTACTGGTGGTTCTGTAAAAATAAAGCTTAATAGAATAAAAAAACCGGTAGTAATACCATATAAAGATATTTTATTTTTTGCTAACAATTAATGTTCAATAATAATTTACTTTAGATATCCCAAGGTCTTCCATGTTTCAATATTTTTCCTAAATGTACTTAATGACTCCCAAGATCTTTTAAAATCATCATCTCTAGCACTTTCTTCTTCTACTACTTCTAGCCAAGCTTGTTCTAAAGTATCGAGAATTTCTTGACTCCATTGATGAATTTTAACCCCTTTACTCTCTAAAGTTTTAAGTGCTTTTACTTGAATAGCTTCTCCTTCAGCTATACCATTTCTAATGTTATCACCACATGCTGACTCGATCTGCGCTTTTTGTGTATCAGATAACTTGTTCCACTTATCCATATTTACCATTAGTTCAAATAATGTCGATTGTTGATGCCAGCCAGGAAAATAATAATGCTTTGCTACCTGATAAAAACCTAGATCTAAATCTACAGCTGGCATGGAAAATTCAGTAGCATCAATAGTGCCTAGTTCTAAAGCAGGGAAAATATCTCCTCCAGCTATTAATTGAGTAGAGACTCCTATTTTTTCCATAACTTTAGCGCCTAATCCAAAAAATCTCATTTTCATTCCCTTTAGATCTTCAACAGATTTTATTTCTTTACGGAACCATCCCGAAGCTTCTGGAGGAACAACCCCACAAATTATTCCTTTGATATTGTGTTTAGCATAAATTTCTTCAAATAATTCTTTACCTCCTCCATAATAAATCCAAGATATATATTCTTGCGCAGAAGGACCAAATGGGACAGCGGCAAAAAGAGGTAATGCTGGAACTTTTCCTGCCCAGTAGCCAGGAGTAGACCAACCGGCATCGATAGAGCCAGAAGATACAGCATCAAATATCTCTAATGCTGGAACTAGTGCACCTGGATCAAAAAATTTTACTTTAATGTTTCCACCTGATATTACTTCTATTTGCTCAGAAAACCTAACTCCTGACGATCCTAATTGTGTCAAATTTCCCGCAAAAGTGCTTGCCATCTTCCATCTAATTTTTTTTTCACTTTCACCTTCACCTGAAGATTTAGATGAACTTTCATTGTTAGAACATGAAGAGAAAATTAAACTTAAAATAGAAATAATTACAACTAAACTTCTTGAAAACATCATTATAAACTCCCTTAATATATATATTAATATATATTATCTCATAAATTGGCGCCACTAAATTTTAATTGTCTCCAAACCTCAAATACAACAATAGCAACAGAGTTACTCAAATTTAAACTACGGCTATCATTAATCATAGGAATTTTGATTGACCGATTCTGTAATTTACTTAATATTACCTTAGGCAAGCCTGTAGTTTCTGAACCAAAAAGTAAAAAAATATCTTTATCATATTTTATTTCTGTATGTATTCTCGTGCCAAATTTAGTTACAGCATATATTTTTTTCTCATCTGTAGTATTTATAAAACTTATATAATTTTTATGTATGGTTGGATTTATATCAGAAAAATAGTCCAATTTTGCCCTTTTTAAAGATTTATCATCTAAATGGAAACCTAAAGGTTCAATTATATGTAAACTAAATCCTGTATTAGAACATAATCGCATAATATTACCTGTGTTAGGAGGTATTTGAGGATTATACAAAACTATATTAATCATAAAAAAATTCTTTAAATATTTAATAAAGTAACTACAATAAAATTATGTCAGAATCTAACAAAAATATATATGTTTTAGATAAAGAAAAAAAAGATACAGCAGGCGCAGTTAGAAAAATGGCAGCAATTTTTGCAGCAGATGTAGTCGGCTACAGCAAACTAATGGCCTCTAATGAAAAACTTACTCTTTTTAGGCTAAAAGAGACCAGAAAAATTACTGATAAAATTATACAGGAATTAAATGGTAGAATTTTTTCTACTGCAGGAGACTCAATTATGGCTGAGTTTGCTAGTCCTGTAGATGCTATGGAGGCGGCTATTTCTATACAAAAAGAAGTATCGAAAAAAGCTAAGGAAATTCAGGATAATATTACTATAGAGTTTAGAGTTGGTATAAACCTTGGGGATATTATGACTCAAGATAATAACTTATATGGTGATAATGTTAATATTGCTGCACGACTTGAAGCCATAGCTCCTGTAGGTGAAATTACGGTTTCAGAAAAGGTCTACCGAGAAGTTGAAGATAAAGTAGATATTTCTTTTAAATACCAGGGTGAAAAAAAATTAAAAAATATAGCTAAAAAAATAAAGGTATATACCAGTCAAATAACTATAGATAAAAATAAGTCTAAAAAATCTCAAAAAAAGCTATACATCATTGCAGCAATGATTGCATCATTTCTAGTAGTAGTAGGTGGTACCTTTTATTTTTTAAATAATACAGCAAATAATGATATAGAATATACTGATAATTCAAAAAGTGTTTTAGAAAGTTTCAGAACTGATCAAGGTAGTTTACCAAATAACAATAATGCATCAAGTAATATTGTTTTTGTGGCGCTAATGGAATTTCAAAATCAATCAAAAATTTTAACAGGTCAAGAAATTGAAAATGTCTCTAAATTATTTAGTGAACAATTATTTGAAGAAGAAAAAATTTCAATAGTTAAAACACCTCAAGGGTCAGAAAACTTAAACCCACCTGAAGTGATGTTAATAGCCACAGAATCTAATGCTTCATTCGTAGTTAACGGCATAGTTTCTGATGAAAATAATTCTAGCTTTTTAAACCTTAAAATCTATGAGGCGAAAAGAGGTTCTTTAATAATTAATCAGAAAATTTCTATTGGTGAAAGTACAGGTAATCTTATCGATTTCACTTCAAACTTTAAGAAAGATATATTAAAAAAATAATACTAATTAAGGAGAGAACTTCCTTTCTGTTCCATTATAATCGTTTGATTATATTACGTAAAATAGTATTGTAATTTTTTCAGTCCATAATTTCGTCTAGAATTTAATTTCTAAAACAAAGAAAACTATATCTCTAAACCCTCTTCAACTAAAACTTTTGCCATTGCTTGAGCTTTTAGTGATTGCATTGCTACTAAAATTGCTGTCTGCTTTCCTGCTAAAGAGGAATTTTCGTAAGACTCAATTATAACTCCTTTGTTGTCAGCAATCTTAATTATTGTGATATTCTTATTATCTTTAACATTAAATTGATTTATCATAGTCCATAGGGAAGGTGCCAATAATGTAAAATTGATAATTCTATGATACATTATTATTCCTCTTTATAATCTGATGGTGCTGCATAAAGACCTACTAACTCAGATGCTTTTTTAGAAATTTCAGTATATTCTTCAGGCACCCAAGCTCTAAAAAAATTTATTTCTGTAAAACTACCTGTAGCTCTCATCATATCAGCACTAGCTTTCATAGTGGCCTCATCCTCTGAATAAACGATACCAACAAAATCATAATTAGGATGATTAATGTGCAAGTAACTTTCTCCTTCTGCCCATTTAGCTCCTGCTTTTTTCATCATGGCAGCAGCAGCTTTTTTTCTATCTTGTGGGTTATAAATTAATCCAGATAAAAAATCTTGAGAATATTTTCCTAAAATAACATATCTGAGCATAATTTTCCTTTCATAATTTTATTTACCATCTTAGTCAATATATAATAAGATATTACGAAAATAAGCAATATAATATTTATTTTGAAATGTTTTTAATTTGTTCAAAAGCTTTTTCAGGAACTTCACACTTACCTAATGTTAAAAAATTATCTTTATAATATCTTATACTATATATGCATTCTGAATTGATTATTGCATTTATACTTTTACTAGCGTAGGTAAAATACCATTTACCTACTCCTTGTTTTAATTCATTATTAGCTCTTTTAGCTGTGTTATACGCTTTAATATTCTCATTATAAACCAATTCATTACTTGCCTCTAACTTTACTACAATATTATTAATAGTTATTACGTTAACTATGCTATTTACCTCTCCAAAATTACCAGCATTATCTTTGAAGGTGCCTTCAAGTTTAAAAACTTTTAGATTATCAGTATCAGAATATATGTGCTCTTTAACTAAAATTCTTTTTCCTTGTTGCTCTAGAATATAATCCTTAGCACTTACATTTCCAAATCTTACAAATATGACTATTAAAATAAGGATTAGTTTATTCATTTGATTTAATTTCCATTGAGTTTGAAACTTTAATTCCTATAAAAATGGTTACTTGCAGAGTCCTTCCATAATAAAGGATTTTTGAGTTATAGTTAATCCATAATTACATCTTTTCCCTTTTAAATTTTTAAAGCTACCACTGCCAAATAAAACATCAAAATAACCTGCCCCTGCTTCAATTTTTGAATCTATTCTTTTAGCCTTAGCAAAAAATTTTCCATTTTTTTTGGTTTCAAATATAAGTAATGCGCTTACGCTTTTTATATTTTGATTACTATCAGTTTCTCTCACTCCTCTTCCAGTAATATCTCCATAGTTACCATAACTATCCGTGAATGCACCTTCACTATAAAAAGTGTTGAAGCTACTTCCATCTGGTAATATTACAGTAGTATTTTTTTCTTTTCCCATAGTTTTAAACCTATAAAAATCTTCTGCTTGTAATTTAACTAAGAAAATTAATAAGATTGAAGAAAATAATAACAAATATTTCATATAACAATTATAACTTATTTAAAAAATCCTATCAATTATGTGTTTATATAAATTAAGACGCTGAATAGGTTTATTGACAGCTATTTCTACATACAGTCTAAATTCATAATGTAAGATTATACGATTAAATTATTTTTTTTTACTTTTACATTTATCAAAGTTAAAAATAGTTTTAATTATCAATTTTACACTTTGCTTTAAACCAAGCATATCGTTTTTTATAATTTACGCCATAAGGGCATTCATAACCTATAAAATCTCTATATTTTCCTGTGCCATTTATAATAGTCATTTTACCTATGCCTCCACCTTCATCTGATTTTCTAATTCTAGAGTTCCAAAATTTTTCATTATTTTGATTAATAGTTTCACAAAAAATCTCTAATTCTACTTTTTGATTTTGTTGTTTAAGATAACCAGAGCATTTTTCATTTCCGTAATCACCATTATTATCATCCCACATACCTTCAGATGTATATGCAGAAAATTTAAAGTTATCAGATATCTCTATAGTACTTAGTTCACTAATAGCATACCCTTCAAAAAGGTAATCTTTAGCATTTATGTTATTTATCAAGAGTAAACTCATTAATATTGTTGAAAAGTATTTCATATTATCCTCAATTAATGTCTGAATTATAACCCATCACGATATCTAGCAAAAGAGTAAAGAAATATGTAACTTTGGTTGGTGTATTTTATTAGCTCTTAATTAATTAAGATAATTTAATAGAAAGGAAAGAAAAATGTTCAAAGCATAAGACTAGGTAAATTTTATTATAATATTTACCTAGTCTTTTTTATTAGTAAACATATAAAAAAGATTAACTATTGGAGCTACGAACCAAAGTATAGCTGATGCCCATAACATTAAACTTTGTGGAAAACCATGTCCTATAAAATATCCTACACACAAGAATATAAGAAGTAAATTAAACACTATTGCTACAGTTTTTAAATTAAGTCTATTAGTTATTTGCATTTTATTTCTACTAAAAAATTAACTTCATGAAAATAAGATACTGCATATTTACAATCTTTCTTTAAAAGAAATTTATATTTATCAGAAGCTTTCAAAAACTGTTGTTTCCCTAAGCCAGATTCTAAATTTGAAGAAACTCTTTGTATTTTTGCCCAAAACTTATTTTCATTACTATCAGTTAATTCACAAAAATTGTTAAGATTAATATTATCATTATCATTTAAAATACTGCCATAACAAAAACCTGTTCCATAATTAGCAAGAGAGTCTATCCAAGTAAAATTATTTTCTAATATAGTAAGTTTTTCATTATTAATTATCATGCTTTTAAAGTTATTCTTTCCTATACTTTTCATAGAGTATTCTTCTGCTAAAGCATTCCCATAAGATACAAGTAGTACTAAAATTATCAGTATAAGTTCTTTCATATCATCTTTCCTTTCTTAGTTACGTATTTATAATATGCAGTATTTTGTTAAGTATAAACTATTCTTTCATACCTTTAATAAAGAAATAGAAGATACTATCAAAGTAGATAATGGCTTGTATTACTTTAATGGAGAAAGAAACTGTAGTGTTTATAATGAAGCAGATGCAGCAGATTATGTTAAAGCTATCCATAAACTAGGAGAAATAAATAAACTGTTTAAAGTCCCACAGGAAATATATGATAGTGAGTATGGAGAGGTGGGTGCTACTTCTTTAACAATATTAAGATGTTGGATAGGTTAAATTATTTGTTATCAGAAATATTACTTAATACTTTTTTTTGGATATCAGTAATTTTACATTTTGTAAGAGTATAAGATGTACTTCTAAAAAAATTTATCGCATAAACACATTTTACTCCTATAAGTTCTTTCAATTTTTTATTTGCATTTGTAATTAATAGTTTACCAGTAACCTGTTCAAATTCTTTACTAGTTCTAGAACCTTGTCCATAAAAAATGGAACCATCCTGATACGTCAATTCAGCAGAAAAAAAATGTTATTTAAGTGTACTATTTTGTATTTCTAAATTTACCAGTGCATTAAAATTTCCATAATTACTAAAATTATCTGTGGATGTTCCATCAATTTTTAAAATACTATAATAACTGCTATTAGAATATTTATGCTTTTCATTACTTACAATTTTAACGTGTATGTCTATTGTATAATCATTAGATAATATTGCAGAGGAATATAGAATAATAAATATAATTATTAGTTTTTTCATAATTAAGTAATAACTGAATAACTAATCCTATCAATTATCTGTTCATAGAAGCTTTAAGATATTAAAATATTCATCTAATAAAATTATATGCTATTATACAATGATGAAATATTACTTATGTATTGCCCTTTTTTTTCTTTTAAACTTTTGCTTTTCTGAAGATTACATATTTGAATTTCAAGCAAAGGTAAAAAATTTAAAAGAATTTAATATTTCTAATAAAGAGAAATTTAGAAATTATGATTTAGAAGGAACTTTCACAGATAATTATGGAAATATTGGACTTTTTAATGCAGTAGTAAGCTCTGATGTAAAAGAAGGTAAACTAATAAAGCTTGATACAACAGCTGAAAATGTATATTCAAATAATGAAAAAATTTATTTCAGAGGAGTGAGAGAAAAAAGTGATGTAGATGCAGGAATAGCGTATGGTATCATAGTAGGAGCTACTAAGGGATTACAGCCTTTGATTGGTTCAAAATGTACTACTAGTGTCAGATATTTAAATGATGCAATATTTGGATTAAATAAATGTAAGGTATCTGAGAATTCAAAAAAAATATTAAATGATATAAATTAATTTAGTTAAATAACTCTATCAATTAATTGTTCATAGAAGCTGACTGTCAAAAGAGAGTTAGTTATATAGATGACTATCTATAGTCAATAAGTAATACAGTATCAAATTTTAATTTTTTATTTTACACTTCGCCTTAAACCAGGCATGATCTGTTTGGTATACAATACCATAAGGACATTCTAAACCTATATATTTTTTATATTTGCCTGTCCCATTTAAAAATTTTATTTTTCCTATTCCTCCTCCTTTTTCAGAGCTGCGAATCCTTGAATTCCAAAATATGTCACCATCTTGATTTTTAGTTTCGCAGTAAACTTCTAAGCTAACATTTTTATTAAATTCTTTAACATATCCTGAGCAGAATTCAGTACCATAATCACCCTCACTGTCTTTCCACATACCTTCTGAATTATAAGTAGAAAACTTTTCATTTTCAGAAATTTTTATTGTTCCTAATTTACTAGAGGCAAAATCTTCAAATATATAATCTTTAAATTCATTTGCGATAATATTATTTACTAAAAAAATAAATATAAATGTAATTGGAATATATTTCATATCATCTTTCCTTTCTTGATTGCGTATAAATTACATGTCTGATTACAAAGTAAAATATCAATTGCATTTTCACACATTTAATAAAACTGTGGAAGAGAAATTAGAAATAGCTAATGGTACTGAATTCTTTGATGGGGAAATGAATAGGTTTGTGTATTCTGAAAAAGACGCATGCGATTATGTTAGAAATTCACACAAAGTTGGAGATATAAAACAGTTATTTAAAATCCCACAGGAAATATATGACAGTGAGTATGGAAAGGTAGGTGCTACTTCTTTAAAAATATTAAGATGTTGGATAGGTTAACATATGTCTGAACTAATATTATTTATCTGTATATTTTCTATTACTTGTGGCTATATGAAGATAGGTAATCTTGTACAGAATAAGAAACTCATAAATTATGGTTTATTAATACTTTTTATATGGTTTGCAATGTTTATTTGGGTGCCATTTGCCATAAAATTTTTGCACAGCTAATAAATTGTAAAAAATAGCAAATCTTAAAGGAAATATTTACGTCTATAGAAGCTAGTACTGTAATCCATTTTAACTAATTACTATCAATTATCTGTTTACATAGGCTTACTGTAAAAAAGGAGTTTTCTTTACTAGATTATAAAATATGTTATTTTGTTACTGTGAGATTTTTATTATCGTTTTTATTTATTATTTTATCTACTATTTCTTTCTCTGCGAAACTTACTATGGATGTTGGAGGAACCTATAAATTTAATGGAACATATCAAGTTGATGAAAAAAACTTATTTATGGCCTATCAAAACTTTTGGACAATGACCACCAATACTCCTCATGTTTTTAAAGGCAATTGCTCTGGAATAATTAAAATTAATGCAGGAAATCAAGTAAATGACATAATGTGTCATGGAAAAAATGGTGAAGATTATTGGTATGCTGCCTTTAATGAGATAGCTAAAGGTGATATGGGAGCTTCTACCTCTGGTTTTACAATAATTTCAGCTAAAGGACCTTTTGAAGAATTAATTGGGCAAAAGTGTATGGGAGCATACATCGAATTAGAGGACCAACATTATATATGGAAGGGAGTATGTAATATTCCTGATAAAACATTTGAACGTATATTAAATTATATACCTAATAAAAATTAACTATTCCTATATAATTATTAATTCATAGAAGTTAAGTGCCAAAATAGGCGATAACTTTACTAAATTTATAAATTATTTATAGTAGTTGTATGAGATGCCTTTTACTTTCTGTGTTATTTGTTTTTTCTTCATCTCTAATATCTATTGCCAATAATGAAAATATAAAAGAGTGGACACAGAAATATTCAGGTTTTGCAAGTAATGAAAGTTTTAGTCTTGAAGACTCTAGTAAAATTTTACACTATAAGAATAAAGGAACATGGGAAGATACAATGGGAAACTTTGGAACACAAACTTGCTTTGGGCTAGTTTTGCTAGAAAAGAATAACAATATAATATCAATGGAAATTTACTGCGAAGCACAAGACCAGGATAATGATAAGTTTTATACTAAAGTTACAAGAGATAGTTCCTTGGATGCAGGAGTTGGTGAATATGTATTGATTGATGGTAGCGGTAAATGGAAGAGTATGATTAAGTCCAAGTGTAAATATGCCGTCAAGTACAAAGAAAAAGCGTTATTTGTAACTAGTAAATGCGGAAAAGCTTCTTAAAATATTTAGTTTAAGGTTTTAACTCAAAAATTTTTATTTCAGAATACTGGCAATTGATTAAAACTAGTATAAAAATATTAAATTATTTTACTCAAAAAATTCTTATTGCTTTTTAGTTTTATAAATATAAATATTAAATATGTCTAGATTCATATTTCTCATTAAATTCTCATTTATATTTTTAACTTCAATATTAAGCACAACGGCCTTTGCAGAAAAAGATATTTATGTACTTAATAGTCATTATAAAACCTCTCAAACTATGTTTAACCTATCAGATGGTAGTAATTATAACACATGGACGATGAAAGGCTCTTGGACAGATAATTTCAGTAACTTTGGAAGTGTAAATTGCGTTGGGCAAGCCCAGAGTTCAAAAAAAAAAGACTTATCTATTTATGGAGTCTGTGAAATTAAGGACGAAAAAAAACTAAAAAAGTGGTGGACTATAGAGAGAAATATTGGAGTTACAGAAATAGGAGTTGGCAAATCGATTCAACTTGCTGCAGAAGGTTATTGGAATGTTTTAAATGGTGCTAATTGTAATTACGCGATTAAACATGGAGAAGAATATTCATACTCTATTACAAAGTGTAAAATTACTAGTAATCAAGCAAAAATTTTAAGTAATAAAATTAATTAAATTATTTACACCTGTGTCGATAGAAAGTAAATTCGTCAATATATCTAACTGCTAGATTACATTTTCTTCCAATCAGTCTTTCAAACTTTCCTGAACCATCAACATAAGTAAATACTCCAACACCAGCATCTTGTGCATCACTTTTTCGAACTATATTGCCTGTAAACTTTTCATCATCTTGATTTCTACCTGAACAACCTAAATTTAATACTACGCTTTTATCTAAAAATTTATCTATAGTTCCTAAACATATAATAATACCATAATCACCATTGCTATCTGTCCATGTAGACTCATTAACAATAATTGATTTATCAAAACCTTTTTTCAATTCTATTGAGTCATTAGATATAACTTTACCACTTGCTTCAAACTCGTAAGTGTCTGCTAAAGTTAATTTAGTTAATAAAAAAAAAGTAATCGTAGCAGATATTATTTTCATAAAATAATAATAACTTAATTAACTAATCCTATCAATTATCTGTTTATAGAGACTGACTGACAAAAGATAGTTAGTTATATAGAAAAATATCTACAGATAATAATTAATATTTTATTTAATTAAAATTTCTAAGGATTCTTTATCTATGGAACACTTTGTTTTTCCAAAAAACATTTCGTTAAATCTAGTAAATGCATAAACACATTTTTTATTAATAAGTTCTTTATATGGTCCTGTAGCATCTACAACTACAATTTTTCCTACACCAGCAGTTGACTCACCTTTATCTCTTCTAAGTTCAGTCCATAGTTTATTGCCATCATTAATCTCTATTGAACAAATAGTTCTTACTTCAATTAACTTTTTTTTTTTATCAGTTCTCAAACCAGAACAACTTGCAATTCCATATTTTCCAGAAGAAAAAGTCATACCTCCATTAGATTTAAATGATGTATGTTTTTCTCCATTAGGCAAAGAGGTTTCATGTACTTTTGAAATAACTGATGTTGAGTCCCAAGAAAACTCCTCTGCAAATAAATTACTAGATATAATAAAAAGTATTATTAAAAAATATTTCATAAATTAATAATAACTTAATTAACCTATGCTATCAATTATCTGTTTATAGAAGCTGAAAGATATTCAGTCTGTAGCTAATTTTATTGAATTCATTAGTTTTTTAATGAGTTAAAAACGTTGTCTGAAATTGTACACTTAGTAGTAACAAATGCATGGTCTTTTAAATAACTAACAGCATAAATACATTCTGTATTAGCTAGCTTTTTATATGGACCAGTACCACTTATAATTATAGCTTTGCCAACTCCTGCATCAGTGTCTGTTTCTTTTCTAATTTGCATAAAAGAGTATTCATTCCCATCTGAAAAATATGTCCTACAATATATTTTTTGTTCATTTAATTTATTATCTTTATCTATTCTATGTCCTAAGCAAACTGCTGTTGATTGCTTACCAGTATTATCTTTACCAGCACCACTAACTTCAAAAGATGAATACGTCGCACCACCTGGTAGTTCTAATTTTTTAAATATAGTTACTTTTGCTGTTGCTTCACTTATCCACTCAGCACAAAAAGTATACTTGCTTGTAAATATTAATATTATTAAAATTATAAATTTCATATATTAAATATAACTAATTTAACTTAACCTATCAATTATCTATTCATAGAAGTTGATTGCTATTTTAAGTTAGTATGAGTGTAGAAAGATAAAAATATCTTTTAAAGAAGTTGAATTTAAAATGAAAGATTTTCAAATTGAAGCTGACATAATAATTGAAAATAAATTTAAACTTAATAATTGATATTAAGTTGTAATATAAATTTTTACGAATACCATTTTAAAATTAATATTATAATAGGATACAATAATTTTTAATAACTCAACAGTGACATAAATAAAATTGCTATAAACCTAATCTAAATAAATATACTAACTCATTAAATGTGCTATTATATTTTAAACTTATTAAATAAACTAAATTTTTATTAATGAAGTTATAATGATAAATAAAGCTGTAATAGTAACAGGGGCCAGTAAGGGCATAGGAGCAGCTACTGCATACCTTCTTGCTAAGAACAAATTTAATGTTGCTATTATTTATAAAAGTTCAGAAAAAGAAGCAAAAAAAGTATTAACAAAATGTAATAATTATTCTAATTGTATACTTATAAAAGCAGATGTGACTAATGATAAAGATTGTAAAAAGATCGTAAAAGAAACAGAAAAAAAACTTGGCCCTATTAATATTCTTATAAATAACGCTGGAAAAACTAAATTTGTTGATTTCCAAAATCTTAACGGATTAAATAAAAAAGATTTTTTAGATATTTATGAAGCTAATTTGGTGAGTGTTTTTCAAATGGTTAGAGCATGTGAGAAATCTTTATTAAAAACTAAGGAACCTAAGATAATTAATGTCTCATCAATTGCAGCTTTAGGCATAGGTAGTTCTATTGCATATGCATGCTCTAAGGGTGCTTTAAATTCACTAAGCCTTTCATTAGCAAGGACGTTAGCTCCTAAAATTACTGTTAATTCTATTTGTCCTGGCTATGTAGAAACAGGATGGCATGGTTCGTCTAAGGAAGTTTATAAAAAATCTAAAATTAATGAAAAATTTGTGCCTCTTAAAAAATCTGCAAAACCAGAAGATATAGCTTCTTGTATAATGTGGTTTATAACCTCTAAAAATTTAATCACTGGTGAAACTATTTATGTAGATGGTGGTTATCACCTAAAAGCATAATTACTTCAATCCCTTCTTCTACAAAAAATTGTTTGTATTCATTTTCATCATTTGTAAGATATATTTTTATGGTTAGTTTGTTATCTTTACAAAAGTCGCGCCAATCTTCAAATGCTAGTTCACATAAATCTGGTGATCTTAAAATTCTACTTTCCTTAAATGTAAGAATGCTTTCTAGAGAATGTGACATAGTATTATTTAAAATAGTAATATAGATTACAGAGAGCACTTCCTCGCTATTCCATTACAAATATCTAAATGCCATGCATGATAAACTATTATAATATGTCAGTACACAATTAAGTCTACAGTTTAAATTCTAAATTAAGTACCTGCTTAAGTAAGTGACACGAAGATTATCTTATGTTGGTTTACCTAGTTTAATTATCAAATAGTTTCAAATAAATTGCTACCAATCCATTTAAAGAAGCCGATTTGTTAAATGCAAGTGGTAGTAATAGTAATGATGAAAGTATTAGTCTAATTTCTAGACTTTCCTCAAATGTTAAGGAAAAAGCTATTAACGTTGGTTCTAAGGCAATATCTATGGTAAGTGAGGTAGCAAATAAATCTATAGAAAATAAATTTATGAAAAAAGATGAAATAGAAGATACCAAATCCAATGATTTTAGCTTAAAAGAAAGGGTGGAGCCTTCTTTTATGGGCCTTGAAAATAATGAGGAAAATAAATTAAATGCTGTAGATAATACAACTATTCAGGATACTAATTACAATAACATTCCATCTTTTTTAAAGAGAAATAGAGATTAATTAAATAAACTTGTAATAATTGTAACAAAAAATTAATAGATTTAATTTAATTCTAGTTTAGTATCTTTTTATGGTATTGGATGATATGCAAAAAACTATAGCTAAAGAAGTAACTTTTGAGGGTAAGGGCTTGCATTCTGATAAAAATTGTAAGATTAGTCTTATACCAGCTCATGAAAATTCAGGTATTGTTTTTAAGAGAACTGATATTGATGAAGATAATATAATTCCAGCAGACTTCAAATATATTTCTAATAGCAATTTATGTACTACCCTTAAAAATTATAACAGTGAAGCAAAAATATTTACTGTAGAACATTTACTAGCAGCGATTAAAGGAAATGATATAGATAATCTTTTAATAGAATGTAATTCACCAGAAATACCAGCCTTAGATGGATCGGCATTAGAGTTTGATAAAATTATAAAAGCAGCTGGCATTCATCATCAAGAAAATTATTTTAAAAAATATATAGTTGTAAAGAAAGAAATAACCGTCAAAAATCATAAAGGTAGTAAGATAACTTTGAGTCCATCTAATGAATTTAAACTGAAATGTAAAATAAAATTTCCCAAACCTATTGGTGAACAAAGTTTAGAGTTCAACAAACCCTTAACAGAGATTTATAAAGAGGTCTTTAGTGCTAGAACCTTCTGTTTTTTTAGAGATATAGAAAGTATGAAAAAAAATGGCTTTGCTAAGGGAGGAAGTTTAAAAAATGCAATTGTAATTAAAAACAATATTATTTTAAATGAAGATGGTCTTCGCGACAGAAACGAGTTCGTAAAACATAAAATTTTAGATGTCATTGGAGATTTAGCACTAAGTAATTATAATTTAATGGGTTCTATTGAGGCAATTTGCCCAGGGCATGAAATTAACAAAGCAATACTAGAAAAGTTATTTTCAAGCTACAATAATTATAGTATTTTAAATGAAAAACAATGCAATTTAGAATCCAAAGCTGAATCTGGCTTAATAGTAAGCAACATTTAAATATTACATATTAGAATATCTAGGGCCGTCTCCTCCTTCAGGTGGAGTCCAGCTTATGTTTTGAAGAGGATCTTTTATATCGCAAGTTTTGCAGTGAAGGCAATTTTGAAAATTGATTTGTAAGCTTGGTCCTTGATTTTCAATATTGATAATTTCATAAACGCCAGCTGGACAATATCTTGTCTCAGGTGACAAATATTTTTTATAATTATGTTCAATAGGAATAGCTTCTTTTATAATTTTTAGATGATTAGGTTGGTTCTCTTTATGGTTAGTTCCAGAAAAAGATACATTTGTAAGTCTATCAAAGCTAAAAACATTATCTTTTTTTGAAGGATATAATATTTTTTTAGAATTTTTAATATTTTTAAGAGAGTTATTATCCTTTTTATGATGTCTAAAAGTCCAAGGAGCATTTCCCCTAAATATCTTTTGATCAATAAAAGCATTCAATGTTCCTAATAATAAGCCCTTATTAAACCCAGGTCTTACATTCCTAGATTTATAAAGCTCTTTATAGATAAAACTATTTTTAAATTTTTTGTTAAATTCACTTAGTTCTATAGAGTTTATATTTTTAACTGAGTCGCTATAAAAACTTTCAGCAGCCATGATACCAGATTTCATTGCATTATGTGTACCTTTTATTTTCAGTACATTAAGTGTTCCAGCATCACATCCTATTATCAATCCCCCCGGGAAAGAAAATTTTGGCAAAGATTGAAATCCTCCTTCATTTAAGGCTCTTGCCCCATAAGAAATTCTTTTTCCATTATTTAGTACAGCTCTAATTTTTTTATGTGTTTTAAATTTTTGGAATTCCTCATATGGATTTAAATAAGGGTTTTTATAATCTAATCCTACAACAAAGCCTATCGATAAAAGTGTATCTGATAACTTATATATGAAAGATCCACCATAAGCATTGTTGTATAATGGCCACCCAATAGAATGAAAAACATCTCCTTTGTTCAGAGTATTGTTATTAACCTCCCACAACTCCTTTAAACCTATTGCATAAGTTTGAAATTGATTATTTTCATATAGATTAAATTTTTCTATAAGCTTTTTTCCTAGGTGACCTCTACATCCCTCTGCAAAAATTGTTTGTTTTCCTCTTAAAACTATGGCTGCTTCATATAAGTTGGATTTTTTTCCATTTTTATCAACGCGGAAGCTAACTTAAATAGGTTTTTAAACCTTTATCCAGCTTCTAGTCTTGCTGCTTATGCTCAGTATTTGTTGGGTATAAATCATTTTGATCAAATTATAGAGATTACACGTGATCAATCATCGGTTACTAAATCTTTAGAAATATTCAAATTAATTTTAGATAGATATCCAAAATCAAATTATGCTAAGGACGCTTATTTTAAGATTGCATTTTTAGAAAATAAATTAGCTGCAAAAGAAATTGATATTGGTATGACTTATTTAGGGTTAAAAAAATATATATCTGCTTTGAAAAGATTTAAATCTGTAGTGAATAACTATCAAACTACAAACTATACTCCTGAGGCACTGCATAGATTAGTTGAAATATATTTAATTTTAGGA